>PLBX01000280.1 GCA_003135495.1 Acidobacteriaceae bacterium
TCGACGACGCTGGAAGCCAATGTGGCGATGAAGTCGCTGGTGCGGCGGGTCACCAACGAAGACTGGAAGACGTACGTGCGGCGGCTGATGAAGGCCGAGGGGATCGAGGATCCGAGCGATGAAGAGGTGCGGCGGTTCGACCGCAAGCGCAAGAAGAAGACCTCGAACAAGGAGTGGAAGTCCGCGACGGACCCGGACAGCCGGGTGGCGAAGCTGAAGGACGGGCGCACGCACCTGGCCTACAAGGCGGAGCACGCCGTGGAGCTGGGCAGCGGTATCATCGTGGCACCGGTCGTCTATCGGGGCGATGACTCGGACGCCGAGACCTTACCGGTCACGGTAGAGGTGGCGCGCGAGCAGCTCAAAGAGGCGGGCAGTCCCCACCAAGTGGAAGACGTCGTCGGGGACAAGGGGTACCACAAGGCAGAGACGATCCAGACCCTCGAAGAGGTTGAGCAGGTGCGTACGTACATCGCTGAGCCGAAGCGACGCGGCCGGCGGAAGTGGCAGGGCAAGCCGGAGGGGCAGCAGCAAGCGGTGTACGCCAACCGCCAGCATATCAAGGGAGACCGCGGGCGGCGATTGGGGCGACAGCGCAGCGAGCAAGCGGAACGCAGCTTCGCGCACACCTGCGAGACCGGCGGCGGCAGGCGTGCGTGGTTACGCGGAGTGGCGAACGTCTCGAAGTCTCATTTGATGCGGGCGGCGGCGTGTAACCTCGGGATCATCATGCTCGCCCTGTTCGGAGTCGGAACACCACGAACGCTGCAAGGAGGGCTGGGAATCGTTCTCGCCGCGCTACTCTGGCTTGCATGGAGCCGCTACTTACTGCGAAATGCGCGCTCGGCGTCGGGTGCGCCCTCCAGCATATGGCCATCGCCTATACCGCCGCCAGCGATCCGCTTTGGAGTGGCTTTCTCAACGGGCTGCTAAGGTCATAGGCATGCTCTATCGAGCAGTCTTCTTTGATCTCGGCGGCGTGGTGATCGGCTCGCCCTTGCATGCCATCGCCGCATACGAGGGCGACCACGACATTCCAGCGGGATCGGTCAACCGCGTCGTCGTCAACACCGCGCCCAGCGGTGCGTGGTCGCAGCTGGAGCGCGGCGCGCTGACGCTGGAAGAGTTCTATCCGGCTTTCGACGCCGACTGCGCGGCTGCCGGCGTTGCCATTTCGGCGCGCGCGCTGATGCAACGCGTGGTGCAAGCCATCGCGCCGCGGCCGGCGATGCTCGACGCCATCCGCCGCATTCGCGAGCGCGGCGTCCTGGCAGGCGCGATCACCAATAACTGGGTCGCCGAGGATGGTGGCACCAGCGTCCTGCGGCCGCACTTCGACGGGTTCGTCGAGTCGGCGGTCGTTGGCATCCGCAAGCCCGACCCGCGCATCTTCCGCCTCGCGTGCGAGCAACTCGGCGTGGCGCCGCACGAAGCTGTCTTCCTCGACGACATCGGCATCAACCTGAAAGCGGCGCGCGCACTCGGGATGACCACGATCAAGGTCGAACACCCGGATAGCGCGCTCGCCGAGCTGCAGAGTGTGCTGGGTTTCCCGTTGGGGTGAGCTCGCGATCACCGCGGATTATTCATCCGCCGCCTCGGCGCTAATGACACGAACCGGTCGCGCGTCGGAGTGGTCGTTGATCTCCTCGAGCAGCAGCACCCCGAGGGTGCCGACTGGTAGCGGCTCGGGACTGGCGAGCGAGATGTTTATGAGACCTGGCCGGCGCTCGTTGGCCGCCAGCAGTGCTGGCGACGCAGGTCCGACGCGCCGCAGGGCGCGGAACGACAAGCGGGTGGGATCGTAGACAACTTCGATGTCGAGTCCGAAGAAGCGGCGCGCGCCTTCCACGACGAGCGGCACACGGAGGTGGGTTCCGCGGCGTTGTGCGTGGCCGACGTTGACCGCTGCGGCAATGCGGCTGCGCGCCGCGCCACCGCCACCGCTGGGTTGCCAGTTGCCGGTACAGTCGCCGAACAGCACCGCTGAGAAGTTCTGATTGTCGGCTTGGCTGACCAGCGGGTTCCACGCGATGGCGCCCGCTTGGCAGCTGCCCGTCGTCATCTGCGGCGCGGTGACGAGTTGATTCGCCGCCGCCGCGGGGACGGGGATGAACGCCCAGTCGGAGCCGCAGGCTTGCGCCACTTCGAAGCCGGCGATCGTGCCAACCTTGAGTTGTAGGATGCGCACGGCATCCAGCGTGCTGATGGTTCCGTTGCCGGTGACGTCGCAGGCGAGCAATTGTTCAGGTGTGAGGGTCCGTGAGCCCGCGACCGCTTGCAGCACATAGACCGCGTCGAGCGTACTGATGCCCGCGCCGGCGTCGCCCAGCTTCGATGGCTGGATCTGCCAGTTGCCCGTGCCGATGGCGGGGAAGGAAAACTGGCCGTTGAGGTCTGTTTGCACCGATGTGGCGATACTGCCTTGGAGCGGAACGTTCACCGCATTCACCGGCGCGGCATTGCTGTAGTAGTTGATGGCGCCGCTCACGCCGACGGCCGGCGCTGCGGTCCCCGTTGGGGTCGATGGCGCCGGTGGCGTCGTGTTGGTCGGCGTCGGGGTACCGGTTACCGTCGGGGTTCCAGTGGGTGTCGACGTCGGTGTCTGCGTGGCCGTGTTCGAGGGCGTCCGGGTCGGCGTGCGGGTCCCGGTCGTCGTCGGGGTGAGTGTCGGCGTGCGCGTCGCGGTCGTCGTCGGGGTGTTCGAGGCGGTGAACGTCGGCGTCTGTGTGGCGGTGTCCGAGGGCGTCGGCGTCGGCGTGCGGCTCGGCGTGCTCGTTGAAGTGACCGTGGGTGTCCGCGTCGCGGTCTGTGTTGGCGTGTTCGACGGAGTGGCGGTCGACGTATGCGTGGGTGTGTTGGACGGCGTCAGGGTTGGGGTGCTGGTTGGTGTGCTCGTTGGCGTGACCGTCGGTGTTCGTGTTGCGGTCGCCGTCGGGGTGTTTGAGGCGGTGAGCGTCGGCGTTTGCGTGGCCGTATCGGAAGGCGTCGGTGTCACCGTGCTGGTCGGGGTTTCCGTTGGGGTGTTCGAGGCGGTGAACGTCGGCGTCTGAGTGGCCGTATCGGAAGGCGTCGGCGTTGCCGTGCTGGTCGGGGTCGTCGTCGGGGTGAGCGTCGGTGTTCGTGTGGCGGTCTGCGTTGGGGTGTTCGAGGCGGTGAACGTCGGCGTCGGCGTGGCTGTATCGGAAGGCGTCGGCGTTACCGTGCTGGTCGGGGTCGTTGTCGGAGTGAGCGTCGGTGTGCGCGTCGCAGTCTCCGTTGGTGTGTTCGAGGCGGTGAACGTAGGCGTCTGCGTCGCCGTATTGGAAGGCGTCGGCGTCACCGTGCTGGTCGGGGTCGTCGTCGGGGTGAGCGTCGGTGTCCGGGTCGCGGTCTGCGTTGGGGTGCTCGAAGCGGTAGCCGTCGGCGTCTGCGTCGCCGTATTGGANNGTCGTCGGGGTGAGCGTCGGTGTGCGCGTCGCGGTGTGGGTTGGTGTCTGCGTCGGGGTCGCGCTGGCAGTAGCGGTTGGTGTCGGCGTTGACGTCGGCGTTCGTGTTGCCGTCGATGTGGGCGTGGCCGTGGGGGTCTGTGTGGGAGTGTTGGTAGGCGTACGAGTCGGCGAGCTCGTCGGTGTCACGGTCGGAGTTGGTGTTGGCGCGGTGGCCGTGGGCGTTACCGAGGCGATCAAGGTCCAGCCAATGTCCTTGAGCGCTTGCGTGGCGAGTAGGCGCAACGGGTTGGCAGTCGCGAATGGTTCCATGAGCTCATCCGGTGTCAACGAGGTGTCGAAGTGCGAGACCGAGGAGCCGGGCTGTTGCGTGGTCGGAGCGTACATCAGCACATGGTTGCCCACCTTCCCCGATGTCAGGAAGCCGCTGTTGGCTTCGACGTTCGGCCCCACCCAATGCAGGTTGCCGTTGTTGGTGCTGGCGGCGACGCGCTGGGCGTCCGTCATGTTCGGGTAGAGGACGCCGGTGCTGTGATTCTCCAAGTTCAGCATGAAGACGTCATCGAAGCCCAGGAGTTTCGCCCCGGTTGAGAGATCAACAACCGTCGCGAACCCCAGGCCATGGCAAAGCTCGTGGATCAATACGGGGATCAAATCGATCTGGCCGCTGCCAGGGTGGCCGTCGAGACCGTAGTACCAGCCGTTCGGCGCGCCCAGGAAGCAGGCGCTGTCGATCGAGCTGTTGAAGGTGGCTCCCATATCGTCGCCGGAGGAAAGTATGGATCCCGCGAGGCTGTTGGCGAGCGCCGTCGGGTACCAGGTGCTGGCAACCAGAGCACCAGGGAAATCACGGAACACATTATTGGTTCCGGCTTGGCCCAACACGGCCGAGTTGGGCAGGCAGGTCAGAGGATTGAAGTTGCTGCCGACCTGGATCGTTACGCTGCTCTGCAGCGCCGCGCCCCAGATGTTGGCGGCGAATTGGAAGGAATTGAGGCGCTGCTGGCCTAAGGTGGTTCCCGCGTTGCCGCCGACGGGCGCACGCGGCGACGGATCGTTGAATCCCTCTCCGGCGCCGTCGTGATTGACGATCGTGATGGTGGCGGCGGGCGCGGTCGAGCTACCGAGCAGTACCGATACAAGCGCAGCGGCAATCAGGGCGAACGTCTTCCCAGACCTCCGCCGCGTCATCGCCCGACGGCTTCCGGGGGCACGTTGCCGTTCGGATGGCACTCGGTCTCCACAGTGCCGTCGGGCTTGAGAGTCGCAATTATCGCGTTCTGAAAGCGTCCTTGCAGATCGATCATCTGCCCGCCTCCCGGTGCTGGGACAACCACGAGGCCCTCGCCCGCGCTCCGGTAGGGGTGCTGTACCGCGGTCGAAGGGGAATTCGACTGATCAGGCGGCGGTGGCCCGATCGTGCCGGTCTTCGGGTCGAAGTAGGCCCGCATCCCGGCCTGGCCGGGCGGCTGGGCGGTCTTTACGTCAGCTTGGGCTCCCGCCGGCTCATCCGGATCATGCGCCGAGGCGGAACCCGCAAGTGCCCACAGCAGCACCACCGACAGGGTGCACACGCGCCAACTCGTTGCTTGCATTGCTCCTCACTCACTAGCAATAGCCCCTTGGACGCTCTTGTCGAGCACTCTTTTGCGGACCGTGAGGTGCCCGACTCGGCGGTTCGGAACGATGGACAAATTCCATCGCCGTGGAACGTCCCTTGGAATTGCCCGTCGTGGTGCGCTACACAAAGAGGCCCATGTCACCGGCCGACCGTCTCGCGGCGCTGCGCGCCGCTTTGGAGGAGCGCATCCTCGTCCTCGATGGGGCGATGGGGACGGCGATCCAAGCCGTCGACCTCACGGCCGCTGACTTCGGCGGGGCGAGCCTCGAAGGGTGCAACGAGCACCTCGTGCTCACGCGGCCGGACGTGATCGAGATCATCCATCGCGATTACATCAACGCGGGTGCCGATATCATCGAGACCGACACGTTCGGCGGCACGCGCGTTGTGCTCGCGGAGTATGGCCTCCAGGACAAGGTCTACGAGATCAACTTCGCGGCTGCCCAACTGGCGCGCAAGGCCGCCGATGCAGCGTCGACCGCGAAACGGCCGCGCTTCGTGGCCGGGTCGATGGGTCCGGGGACGAAGACCATCTCGGTGACCGGCGGCATCACGTTCGACGAAGTCCAAGCCGCGTACACGGAGCAGACCATCGGCCTCGTCGAGGGCGGCGTCGATGTGCTCTATCTCGAAACGCAGCAGGACACGCTGAACGTCAAGGCGGCGCTGCTCGGCATCGACGACGCCTGCGCGCGGTTGGGCCGCAGTGTCCCGGTGGTGCTGTCGGTTTCCATCGAGACCATGGGTACGATGCTCGCCGGGCAGTCGATCGAAGCGCTGTACGTTTCGGTGGCGCATCGCGATCTCCTCGCCATCGGCATGAACTGCGCCACCGGCCCCGACTTCATGACCGACCATCTGCGCACGCTGCACGAGTTGGCCACTACGCGCATCTCCTGCTACCCAAACGCCGGTTTGCCGAACCCGTTGTCCGAAACCGGTTTCGATCTGGGACCGCAAGATATGGCCCGTTATCTGGGCGACTTCGCGCGCGGAGGATTGATTAACATCGCCGGCGGTTGCTGCGGGAACACGCCGGAGCACATCGCAGCCATCGCCAAAGCGCTCGATGGCCAGCCGCCTCGAAAGTACGGAAACGAGCGTTCTGCCGAATCTTACGCCCTCCAAAGCGAGGGCAAGGAGTGAGCACTTCCTCTAGCACAATTGTGCCCGAGGCCACGCACCCGAAGCCGCTTCGACTTTCGGGTTCGCAGCCGTTTACCCAGCAGCCGGGCGTCTACATCGTCATCGGTGAGCGAACCAATGTGGCCGGTTCGCCGAAGTTCGCCAAGCTGATCAAGGCGGGCAAATATGAGGAGGCGGTAAGCGTCGCCCGCCAGCAAGTCGAGAACGGAGCGAATGTTCTCGACATCTGCATGGACGAGGGCATGATCGACGGCGTTACCGCAATGACGCGCTTTCTGCAGTTGCTCGGAAGCGAGCCCGAAGTTGCCAAGGTTCCGTTCATGGTGGACTCCTCGAANNTCGAAATGGGAGGTCATTGAGGCGGGGCTCAAGTGTCTTCAGGGCAAGGGCATCGTCAATTCGATCTCATTGAAAGAGGGCGAAGAAAAGTTTCGCAAGCACGCCGCCACCGTCCTCAAATATGGCGCCGCAGTGGTTGTGATGGCCTTCGACGAGCAGGGCCAAGCCGCGACTTACGAGGACAAGATCCGCGTCTGCGAGCGGGCTTACAAGATACTTGTCGATGAGGTCGGCTTTCCGCCCGAAGACATCATCTTCGATCCAAATATTCTTACCGTCGCGACCGGCATGGAGGAACACAACAACTACGCCGTTGATTTCATCAACGCCACGCGCTGGATCAAGGCCAATCTGCCGCACGCCAAAGTCAGCGGTGGCGTCTCCAACATCTCGTTCAGCTTTCGAGGCAATAACAAGGTGCGCGAGGCGATGCACTCCGCATTTCTTTATCACGCAATTACAGCGGGTATGGACATGGGCATCGTGAATGCCGGGATGCTTGAGGTCTATGAAGAAATAGATCCGGAACTGAAGGTTCTGGTCGAAGACGTATTGCTAAACCGCCGTCCCGACGCGACCGAGCGCCTGGTGGATTACGGCGAAAAGCTCAAGAGCGTTAGCCAGGCAGCGAGTGAAAAGAAGTCGGAGGAGTGGCGCAGCGGCACGGTCGAGGAGCGTCTGTCTCACGCGCTGGTCAAGGGGATCGATACATATATCGAAATCGACGCCGAGGAAGCGCGGGTCAAACTTGGCCGTCCTCTATTAGTAATCGAAGGCCCGCTGATGGACGGCATGAGCGTCGTCGGTGATCTGTTCGGGGCCGGGAAGATGTTTTTGCCGCAAGTAGTCAAGTCTGCCCGCGTCATGAAGAAGGCCGTGGCACATCTAACGCCGTTCATGGAGGCCGAAAAAGTTGCCATGGCTGCCGCTGGCGAGGTGGTCAAAGCGCAGGGAAAAATCGTACTCGCAACCGTCAAGGGTGACGTTCACGACATTGGAAAGAACATCGTCGGCGTCGTGCTCGCCTGCAATAACTATGAAGTGATCGACATGGGGGTGATGGTCCCGTGCGAAAAGATCCTCGAACGCGCCAAGGCGGAAAAAGCGGACATGATCGGCCTCAGTGGGCTGATTACTCCGTCTCTCGACGAGATGGTGCATGTTGCGCGGGAGATGGAGCGGCAGGGCTTCAAATTGCCGCTGCTCATCGGCGGGGCAACGACGAGCCGCGCACACACCGCCGTCAAGATCGCGCCGCACTACAGCGAGCCCGTCGTCCACGTGCTCGATGCCAGCCGTGCCGTTCCTGTGACAACCAGCCTTCTGAGCGATGATGGCAAGCCGGCGTTCGTGGCGCGGCATCGCGCCGACTACGAGGCGCTTCGGAAGGCCCACTCCGCGCCGCGCCTGACGGTCGTCTCTCTTGAGACCGCTCGCGCGAGGCGTACCCCGATTCGGTGGCGTGCGGAAGATATTCCCCAGCCCTCGTTTACGGGGGTGCGCGTTCTGGATAATTTCCCGCTGGCAACGCTGCGCGACTTCATCGACTGGACGCCGTTCTTCCACACCTGGGGACTGAAGGGTGTTTATCCCCGCATCCTTGAGCACGAGGGACAAGGTGCGCAGGCGCGTCAGATCTTCACCGAAGCGAACAATCTCCTCGATACCATCATCGAGAAAAAGTTGATTACGGCGCGAGGCGTATATGGCTTATTTCCCGCCAGCGCTGTGGGCGACGATATCGAACTGTATACCGATGCCGCGCGCACAAAAGTTCTCGAACGATTTCACTTCCTCCGTCAGCAATCGAATAAAGAAGGTAGCGAACCATGCCGGTCTCTTGCTGACTTCATCGCGCCCAAGGAAACTGGGCTGCCCGATCACATCGGTGCCTTCGCAGTGACCAGCGGGATCGGCCTGAAGGAACTATGCGATCGGTTCCGATCTCAGAACGACGACTACAACGCGATCATGGCGGAGGCCATTGCCGACCGCCTCGCAGAAGCTTTTGCCGAATGCCTGCACAAACGAGTCCGCGATGAGTGGGGTTACGGTTGTGAAGAAGGCCTGAGCAATACGGATCTCATCCAGGAGAAGTATCGCGGAATCAGGCCGGCTGCGGGTTATCCGGCGTGTCCAGATCACACAGAGAAGGGTCCGCTTTGGCGTTTGCTCGATGTACAGGCAAACACCGGAATGCTGATCACAGAGTCGTTTGCGATGTGGCCTGGTTCAAGCGTGAGTGGCCTCTACTTCGCTCATCCGGAATCACGATATTTCAGCCTCGGCAAAATCGATCGTGATCAAGTCGCCGACTACAGCAAGCGCAAACAGATGAGCGTGCCAGAGGTCGAGCGATGGCTCGGGCAAAACCTGAACTACGACCCGGCGGAATAACATCAGAGCTGCGGCCTCACCCTAGAGACGGCCGAGCCAGTTCCATCATAAAAAGATGCGCGAAGAACGAGGCATCTCCTCCGAAGACTCGGCCCAAATTCGTGATTTCTTTTATCAGAATTATCGCGGGTCTCGTTACTCGTTTGGATATCCGGCGTGCCCGCACCTCGAGGATCAGACCAAACTCTTCGCACTGCTCCATCCGGAAGAGAACGTCGGCGTGCGCCTGACTACCGGCTTCCTGCTCGAACCCGAGCAGAGTACCTCGGCGATTGTGGTGCATCATCCGGGCGCGAAGTATTTTGTAGTGTAGGCCGGCAGAAATGTTTGCTGACTTCGCCGCCAAGAAAAAAGCGAAAACCATTTTACGGTTTTCGCCCTTGTAGATAGTTATTTGTTTGTAGAGCTGTTATTGGTAAATCGCCATGAATCCCTCGATTTGCCCTTGAGAATCCCAAAACCCGCCGACGATAGAACGCTTGTCATTGATTCCAAACGGTATCGTCATGGAAGAGTTTGGATACGCAAACTTTATGTAAGCCGGACTCTTTTCCACATCGCTAGTTCCTTCATTGCTTTCGACGTTTTTCGCCAAATAGGCGATCGTAGCGCCGCCACCGTAGCCAACCATATCGGCGTTGTCGTTTACGGCATCCGTAAAGCTGTCACCATTTTCAAATTTCGGAAAGAAATCGAAGTCCGTTCCGCGTTTTAAAAAACCGCGCCATGAATCGCCCTTCATCGAATACCCCACTATCGTGCCGCCGTTGGAGATGCCGGCCGCGCCATTGCAACTCGGACAACCGGAGTCGCTGGCTACCTTCAAGTCGGTGAATGTCCCATTCGACCATCGGAACGAGCCTCCGCCCCATTCCCCGACAACGACCAGGGCTTTGTTGACACTCATTGGAATTGCTAAGTAGCCCTGCTGGGGAGCATTTATCTGTTTTATCGTCCCGGTGTGAAGCCAAAGAAACCCGTAAATACCGCCATCATTAGTAGTGTAAGTTCCCACCAGATCCCCATAATCATTCAGACCATTCACGACCGTACTAATAGCGCCGGGAACGTCGACCGTTTTATAGGCCCCATTAATATATGTGAATCCGTGCTTGGTGCAATCCGGCATATAACGTATGTCGAGGACAGTTTCCCTGCAGGAAGTAGCAGTTTGATAAAATCCAGCGATTTCGCCAGATAAGTTGATTCCCTGGCCTCGGTATTAAAACCGGCAGGATCGTTGATCGCAGCGAACTTAAAGCTTTGCGCTGATGCTGGAACGCCCAGCAAGAGTGTGTTAGCAGAGACGAGTAACGCGAGTGTAACTAACTTCAACAGCGACATATGCTCCTCTTTTGGCGATGATATCGCGTGCGTGGAAAGCGCCCATGCCGCTCCACCATCTGAAAAAGTATTGTTATTCCGCGTGAGGGTTATATCAATCTGGTAAAACCTGTATGAGGGTAAGAAAGAATAGGTAGGAGTTACGCTAAACCGGGGTCGTGCTGAGGGCCAAGTACAAAAACACTCGTTTTGCTCGCCTATTACTATGTTATCCGACTAGCGATGTGGTGATCGTTATGTCGCAAGACGAATTCCTGATGAAGCTTCAATTGTTGCAAGACATCGGAGGGATGTAAGGTGCAGACGGGACTCTATTAGCGGAGAAGTATCATCTGCACCATATCGCTGACCCAACTGCTCCACTTACTCGTAAAGCGTGGTCGTAGCCACGGTCACTCTCCCGCTTAACCGAAATCCAGTATGTACGGAAAGCTTTCCCGTGCTCGCTTGAAATGTGTAAACCCTCATCCAGTCGGCTTTGTAGGTATACACCAGAAGATTGTCGGGACTGAAATAGATAAGCGGCACTCCGGAAATGGTTGAAGGCCCTTGGATAAGCTTCGAATTCGTAAAGTCGAGATGCCCCACAAATGTCTTCTTCAAGTCTGCATCGGGATAGAAGATGTTTTTACTCGAGGGGTCAAACGCTAGTACGCCCGAGTCATCTCCGCAGAAGGCAAGGTCAGAGGCCTGGCAACCAATCTGTTGATTCGTGACGACGTTGGTGATGTTTAAATAGCCGCTGCCGGAACTGCAACAAGTGCTTTGCCCAGCGGTAAGCGTATCGCTCACTGCCACCGTGGCGGTGCCGCCGCAGTCCGCGTTTTGTTGAATCAGACTGGTCAACGGGCCAAGATCTCCGGTGGTCTGATTCACGCCATAAAAATCGTATCCCGGCATACATGTGTAAGGCCCATCGTCGAAGTTTCGCGCGAATAGACGATGTCCGCTGACCCCGAAACTGAAGCCAATAAGATAGGTGTAATAGTTGGAGTAGGTTGCCACTACCTTTTGCGTGCTTGTTAACCCGCCGCTCGTCTGATCGATGGTGAAGAGAGAAATCGAAACATCGGAATTGCCCTGGGAATCTGTCCAGCCGATCGCCGCGTACGCGAATTTGCCATCAGGATCTACCACGAAAGAGAAGACCGGGTAGGCGAAGTTGAATTTCAGTTGCTGAGTCGCGCGGGCGGCCGGAATGCCCTTGGAGTTAGTGGGATAAACCCAAACGCTGCTCCCATTCCAGATATAAACGAAGTGTTTGCTGCCAATGGTTAACGGATCAATCGAAGCGCTGGGCACGCTCATCGTTCCAACTTGAGTTGCCACCGCAGTCTGCGGATTTACGTTGTAAGTCAGAAGTGTGAAGCTTTGGTTTTGGCGCTCCGCGACGTACAACACTTCTACTGATGACGCGAAACACTCGGTGGCGAGCAATCCCACCAAGACGAAGAGGATACTAGCTCTCAACATGAGTTTCTCCTGGAAACCCTAAGGCTCCGAAATTCAGATGCTAGGCGAATGAGAGTTGGTTGCTGATGTGTATGCTGTATGACGAGGCGAGACGAGATTCGAAATTGTTTTAAACAGTCTCAATCGAGATCGGGTGCGTAGGGGTCAACACGCGAGAGTGCTTACGGACGACCAGTAAACCCACCAGCACCGCGCTTAGAAGCATGGCAACCCGAATGTAAACGCCGTTATGGAATGTGTGATCGCCCGCCACAGTGCGCAGCAAGCCCGACGTCGCGCTGATGGCGCAGAATCCGAAATACAGTTTCTCCATGCGATCGCGGGAAAGGGCGAAGAGCCACAAGAGTATGACGGAGACGACCGTGAAGATGCCGCAAAGAATCCAGGTGCCCGGGGACACGGGGGATGAGATCCAGATACCCGCCGCTGCTTTACCGGCCACCATCTGCCGAGCGGCGATGAGCAGGAAGATGACGGAGTGCACCAGCGCCACGATAGCTCGTTTGCGGGTGGTGAGGATGGAGAATTCGGGCATATCTATTAAGATACTTTAGCCAAAACCGTCTGCCTCAAGATGTGATCTCCGTCACGCCACCGAATCCTATCCCCTGACAATTTTCGGACATCGGTCAAGTAGTCCGATACTAAAGCCGCTCCGATTCGCGCAAGAATATGTCGGTCAAACGAAGCAAAAACTGTGCAGTAAGGGACAGTTTTTAGAATGCCCTAAGCGTAACGTTGAAGTGTCTGCTAGCAACCTTTCCGACTCCCCATGCAGGTGACGGCCAACCTTGCGAAATAGACAGCTCGCGCTGTGCCGTGCAAGGAGGCTGTTATGAGCGAGAAATTGACCGCTTTTGCGGGCAAGAGACCTACAATGGCATCGTCTTCGGACGGTGATGGCAACCACATCCACAACAAAATTCTGCTTGGGCTTCCAGCGAAAGAAGCTGAGATGCTCTTGCCGAAACTCGAATTCGTACGCCTCAAAGTGCATCAAGTTCTGCATGAACCCGGCGATACATTGAAGTCTGCTTATTTTGTTAACAGCGGTTTAGTGTCGATTCTTAGCGTATTTCCCGACGGGAAGTGTGTGGAAGTGGGGCTGGTCGGCAAGGAAGGATTTATTGGACTTCCTCTCGTTGCTGGGTTCCGCACGGCCAACACCCGCGCAATCATTCAGATCGAGGCCTCAGCCTTCCGAGTCGACTCTGAGACTTTAGTCGGCATTCTCCAGCAGGGTCGAGCCCTCGACCGTCGCCTACAACAATTTTCCCAGATCATGGCGATGGAAGTGACCCAAGTGGCCGCCTGCAATCGGTTGCACGAAGTGAACGAAAGACTGGCACGATGGCTGCTTATGAGTGCAGATATCGTGGATTCGAATTGCGTGCCGTTAACGCAGGAATTCCTTGCCCACATGCTTGGCACCCGGAGATCGAGTGTAACCGTGGCCGCCGGAATGCTGGAAACTGCCGGGCTCATTTCCAATTCTCGCGGTAGGGTCGATATCATCGACCGGCCAAGACTGGAAGAAGCGGCATGCGACTGCTACAAAATCATGCGGACTCAACGAGCCGAATGGCGTGGCGAATCGCACACTGAATAATTGGTTCGCCATAGTACCGACATTCTTGTGTTGTAGAAGTACCCTTCCGTCAGCGCGTATTGGCAACGGGTAATTCCGATTAACTCCATCGCGTTGAACGGGGGTGCCAAATGTCGGAAGGTGACGTTATTCCACTAGCTTTGAGTAGAAATGAGATTAAGTGTCCGCATTGCCAGAAGAAAACAGTACATAACTGGCCAGGCACTACAATCCTCTTCGCAACCGCCAAGTGCACGCACTGCGGCAATAAGTTTCTGATCGCGTTGAACGAACCCCAATCGGGCTTGTGACCCAAGCCCCTGCTTATTTATTGTGCGATCCTTCGAGCAGGCTGTTTCCTCATACTGCATCCCGCCGGGCACCGTTATCCGTGGGTACCTCACATTACACTAGCCGTGATTGTTTCATTTTGACAGCCGACACTCCGTTCGGGAAAATGTGGTTGCTGCGGCTGCCGGAAGGTGAGTCACGATTTGCTTCCACACCATCCTTTGCGATGTTTAGATTTTAGAGAGGGAAAAATTATGACGAAAGCGATTGCAGTTACGGTTCTGTCAGTATGCCTGTCGTTTGTTGCCGGTCTCGCTGTAGCCGAAAAAGTGCGTGACCTTCACGATTTGGAAGCAGCCCATCACCACATCGAAGAAGCGATGAAGGAGATGGACCACGCTCGCGCCGCCAATCACTACGATATGGCTGGTCACGGAGCGAAGGCAGAAGAACATCTGCGTGCGGCGGAGCGTGAACTGCACGAGGCTATTGAGGCTGCTCGCGCGGCCCGGTAGCGGACCCCAACTCTCAATTCTATTTTGGTAGCAGAGGAGATCAGCCGTCAGTTTTATAGCTGACGGCTGATTTTTTATTGCATTAACTTCTCAGCCATGGCTGTGGAGATCCGCGACCCGCCATAACTCGGCGAGGTCAGGCGAGCATGGAGACGGGTGATTCCATCTGCACCTGACTGGAGCTAGCCGAGGCCGGCATCTGCAGGGCGGCGTAAGCCTGCTGAGCCGAGGAAAGATTACCCGAGGCAAGATCCTGCCCAATTTGACTAAGAGCCGAGATCAATGAATTTTGGCTGGAGGAAGCGTCGCTTCCCGTGTCATCGCTCCCGCCCCCAGAGTGATGATGATGACGCAGACCGCTCGTGGGGTTCGTGGCGCTGGTGCTTTGAAGATCCGTTTGGAGACTGGAGAAATCCTTTTGTGATGCGGAAAGATTTCCGAATTGAAGATCGGAAGCAAGCTGGTTAAAAGCCTGTATTACGGGATTTGTATTCGTAGAAGCCGTGTTCGCCACGGAAGTTTGGCTGGCACTGTTCGCCGACGCGGCCGCTGTGGTCGAGAATTGAGCGAACGCTTTTTGAAGCGTGGCAAAATCGGATTGCGCCGCCGTCAAGTTGCCAGACTGTAAAGCCTGACCAAGTTGTTGAATACCTTGTTTAGCGGCGCTAGGAGCGCCGAGCTGAAGTTGGCTAAGGCTGCTTAAAATTCCTGCAACGGACATTGATACACCTCCATGTGAGAATTAACGATGTGAGAATTAGCGATGTGACAGTTAGTGACCGTCAAGTGAAACCGCCCGCGGCCGATCTGTCTGTATGGGAAACTCCGCCGGACCCGATCTTTCAGAAGCACGCTCCATTCCATTTGCTCAAACCATCGCCGAGATGGCCGTCGCAGCGTTTTGTGAGACTTGCTCGCCGCACTATTCAAGAACCATTGCGAATTGGGCAAACTTTGCCCGGTTTAACCCGGCAATCGCTGCCATCGCCGTTTCTCAACCGCGTGAGCAAAGCCAGCCCGCACCAAATTAATTAAAACCTTCTCATCACAGAATCTTGAAACCCAGAGCAGAATCGGTACACTTGTCCGCATGGCACGTAAATTTAAAGACTTGACCGAACGAGAAATTCTGGCACTCGCAGTTTCATTGGAAGAGGAAGATGGCCGCATTCTCGCGGATTATGCCGAGGGACTCCGCGATACTTTTCCGGCAACCGCGAAACTGTTTGACAACATGGGCGCGGAGGAATCGGAACATCGGGCGATGCTGATTGAAACCTATCGGGCCCGATTCGGAGAACACATTCCCCTAATCAGGCGAGACGATGTCAAGGGCTTCGCGCCGCGCCGATCGTACTGGCTGACGCGTCCGCTAAAGATTGCGGAGGTTCGCAAGCAAGCCGAACTCATGGAACTGGAAACGCGCCAGTTTTATCAGAAGGCGATTGAGCAGGTGACCGACGCCGGCATCCGAAAACTGCTTGGAGATCTGGAGGAGATTGAACGCAAGCACCAGGTTACCGCTGGCGCGATGCAAGAGAATATGCCCCAGACAGTGAAGAAGACGGAAGAGGATGCGCAGCGTCGTCTTTTTGTTTTGCAAATCGTGCAACCAGGCTTGGCGGGTTTGATGGATGGATCGGTATCAACCTTGGCGCCGGTATTTGCTGCGGCCTTCGCCACCAAGAGCAGTCATGATGCATTGCTCGTGGGTATGGCCGCCTCGATTGGAGCCGGAATCTCGATGGCGTTTGCGGAAGCGTTATCCGACGATGGATCGATGACCGGCCGTGGGCGCCCGATGCTGCGCGGCGCAGTGACGGGATTGATGACCACGGCAGGAGGCATCGGCCATACTCTCCCATTTCTTATAAAAGATTTTCACGTCGCCTTCACCGCCGCAGTGATTATAGTTGCCCTCGAATTGGCGACGATTGCATGGATTCGAAACCGCTACATGGATACTCCTTTGCTATCGGCTGCGTTTCAAGTGGTAGTGGGCGGCGTTTTGGTCTTCGCCGTCGGAATATTGATCGGAAGCTCGTAAGCATCGTTATCTAGATATTTGGAGTAAACTCAAGTTAGGCTGAGCTTAATATATGCGTCCTCAAAGCAATTCAGTCATCACGAAAGATCCGGATATCCTCGGCGGGACGCCGGTTTTTCGAGGAACTCGCGTACCCTTTCAGGCTTTGCTCGATTATCTGGAAGGCGGACAAACTCTGCACGAGTTTCTTGAGGATTTTCCCTCCGTCACTCGTGAGGCTGCAGTTCATGCCTTGGAACACGCAAGATCGTTAGTAGTCAGCCAGCTCAAATGAAACTTCTGATTGACGAGTGCCTTCCAAGAAATCTCAAAAATCACATAACCGGACATGAGTGCTCTACAGTTCCTGAAGCAGGCTGGGCCGGGAAAAAGAATGGAGAGTTGTTGTCTCTAGCAGAACGCGCGGGATTTCAAATCTTTTTGACACTTGACCGCGGAATAGAGTACGAACAAAATCTGAAGGGCCGAGAGATCGCCGTCATCTGTCTGTCCGCAAAATCGAATCGTTTGTCTGACATCATGCCGGGAGTGCCGCCTCTTCTCGCCGTTCTCAATTCAGGAATTGCAGTGCGACCCGGGCAGGTTATCCGTGTTCCTGACTAAACCAAGGTTTGCATTAAGTAGCGCAATGCACATGTGGTGATGGGCATCGCCCCGTTGAAGCGTGCGCAGCGCCCATCCACCACACGCAAAGCTACTCGCCGATCGGCTTGCGCGGCGGCGGATGCCCTTCGGCCGCCCGCATGTACTGTACGGGCCATGGAGTGGATTGTTTCAACTCCTGCGCTGCACGTAGCGCCCAGTAAGGATCGCGAAGCATCTCGCGTGCAAGAATTACCAGATCCGCCTGACCGGTTCGAATAATATGGTCGGCTTGCGCAGGCTCGGTAATCATGCCGACTGCTCCCGTCGAAATGTGCGCCTCCTTCTTTATCCTCTCCGCGAACGGCGTTTGATAGCCGGGGCCGACGGGAATATTAGCCGATCGCACATTCCCTCCCGAGGAAACGTCGATCAGATCCACACCATGTTCTCGCAGCTTCGAAGCCAGAGCGATGGATTGTTCCAACGTCCATCCCGGATCGCTTCCATCTTCAGTTTTTCCGGTACTTGGATTTTCCAGCCAGTCGGTAGCGGAGATGCGCACGAACAGTGGCAGACGCTCGGGCCAGACTTGACGAACCGCATCCGTAACTTCGATCAGGAAGCGTATGCGATTTTCAAAGCTGCCACCGTATTCGTCCGTTCGAAGATTGCTGATTGGGGACAGAAATTCGTGGATCAGGTAGCCGTGAGCAGCATGAAGCTCGATGACGTCATAGCCGGCGGCCAAGGCCCGTCGCGCGGCTGCGACGAAAGCATCGGTCGTTGACTTGATTCCACTGCCATCAAGGGCAGTCGGCTGCGGATAATTATCCGCGAAGGGCACCGCGCTCGGTGCCGGTACAAAAGTCCAGCCTCCCTCGGCCGGCGGAATGACGCGGGCTGTTTCCCAAGGAGGAGCCGTACTGCCTTTTCGTCCCGCGTGCGCCAGTTGCATTCCGGCATAAGCTCCTTGCCCATGCAGAAAACTCGTTATGCGCTCGAGCGGTTCGATGTGTTCATCCTTGTAAATTCCGAGGTCCTGCGGAGAGATGCGGCCCTCGGGCGTGACGGCTGCGGCTTCGGACATTAGCAGCCCTGCGCCGCCCACGGCGCGACTGCCCAGATGCACCAGATGCCAATCGGTAGCGAATCCGTCCGTGCACGAGTACTGGCACATGGGCGAGACTACGATGCGATTCGGTAACCTTACACCTCGCAAAACAAGCGGCGAGAACAGATGCGGAGTATTGCTCATTCTGGGGAAAACCCTTTCCTATGCGCGGAAGAAGCGGCTTTTAAGATCGCAAATTGACGTTTCTCAATGCAAGCGAGACGACCCGGATTGTAGTTTTTCGAGGTGCCAGTGTTTGCCGCCCTGTTAACTGCGGTGTTAACTGCATTGATGACTGCGTTGATATCTGTACAAAAAATCTGCGTCCCGCCGCGCCCGCCATCGATCTATTGATGAGTCAATGTTTGTGAACGGTTGCATTTATTAGGGACCGTATTCTGGTGCGGCAAGGTAGTGGGGCCATGGAAGCTTCGTTTCGTCCGGCGTGGAAGACCATGCTGGCATTCGCAATTATTTACTTTGTGTGGGGATCCACTTTCCTGGCAATACGTGTCGGAGTGCGCGAAGTTCCGCCACTTGTGTTCGCCTGCATGCGTTTCTTTACTGCCGGAGCGGTGCTCTACGCTTGGATGCGCATGAAGGGAACTCCTGCTCCGAATCTCCGCGAATGGGCCGCAATTTCGGTTGTTGCGCTCTGCATCTTCGTTTTCGATTACGGTCTGCTGTTCTGGGCAGAACAGCGAGTGCCTTCAGGAATCGCCGCCGTGATGCTGGCAACCATCCCGGTATTTATGGCGCTGTCGGAAATCTTGTTTCTGCGCACCCAGCAGCTCACAGTACGTCTCGCCGTGGCTCTGCTGGTCGGCATCGGCGGAGTACTGATTCTCGTAAGCCACTCCGTCGGCTTGGCCGAAAAGCCGATTGATCCCGCTGGCGCTGTTGCGCTGGTGATCGCTGCCATT
This sequence comes from Acidobacteriaceae bacterium, assembly GCA_003135495.1. Taxonomy (GTDB): domain Bacteria; phylum Acidobacteriota; class Terriglobia; order Terriglobales; family Acidobacteriaceae; genus Acidiflorens. Next base: position 18,809 of record PLBX01000280.1, read on the forward strand.
AGCTGGTCGATCGCCTCGGCTATGACTCGCAAGCTGCCGCTGCCCGAATCCAAAGTCATGAGTTCGGGAGCACAAATGCTCGCGGGAGGAATTATGCTCGCCATCGCAGCGGCCGCCTTCGGCGAGTTCCGCGGATTCCATATTCAGGCCATCTCTCGCGGTGCCTGGTTCGCACTCGCCTACTTGATCGTCGCCGGCTCCATCATCGGTTTCACCGCATACGTCTGGCTCATCCATCACGAATCACCGACCAAAGTTGGAACCTACGCCTACGTCAATCCAGTCGTCGCCGTCATCGTCGGATATTTTCTTGGTGGCGAAGTCGTCGGGCTGAGAACCCTGCTCGGAACGCTGCTCGTGCTCGTCAGCGTCATAGTTATCACAACTACTCGCGTCAAGAAACCCGCTGTCGTCACGATGGGCAACCGTATGCAAGAAGTTGCGGAGCCGTAGTCTTCCATGCCCGCGATCGATAACCACGGCTGGAGTTGGGGCGCGGCTTTGACCCGTGGTCAAACTAAACGATCCCAAAAAACACCCAACCCGACAGAAGACCTTAAGAAAGCCTTGAAAGATGGTCTCGCGGTACTGTATCGTTCTTTGACCTGCGGTCAATCAATACGACAGAAAACTGGGAGTTGGGCCATGGAAGGAATTACCACGAGTCTCGCAAAACCGACGCGGTTGCGGCGTGACGGCAAGCCGCGGCCGCGTTCGGAGGCAAAACGGGGGCGCATTGTTGAGGTTGCAATCAGGCATTTCGCCGAGCGCGGCTACAGCGCGGCTCGAGTCGAGGATATTGCCGCACAATTGGGTATCGCGAAGGGGTCAGTCTTTCAACATTTCAAAAGCAAAGATGGGCTGTTCTTCGAGGCCTATAAAAAAGCGGTGCAGTCGTTTCCAAAGTATATGCAAGCTCCTGCCGCGGTTTTAGAGCAAGGATTTTTTGAACTCCTTCGTTACTGGCTGGCGCGAACTGAGAACATGGTGCGAGATAACTGGTCCGCATACCGCATTTATCTGGTCGGAAATTATGGGACCGATCTGGCGTTACGGCGAGAGATCAACCGTTTTCTCGTCGCCGAAGATCCTTACGGATGGCGCGACTTCGTAGACTTTGGCAGAAAGCGGGGAGAGCTACGATCGGATCTCGACGTTGATATGACTGGATCCATTTTGGAGTGGACCATGGATCGCTTTCAAGATGCCTTACTTACCGAGGAGTTAGATCCAGGGTTATTTCGTAAGTCGGGCCCGGTTCCGCAGGAGAAGGAAGCTCGGATAGAACAGTTTGTTGAGTTAATCCGTCGAGCGATCGGGTCGGACAAAGTGCAAACCGTAGCTCGGAAGCATTGATCATTGGAAACTCGACCACGGAAGAGCTGAGAACGGAAGAACTAACAAATGATAACTGAGATGAGCGTTGAGCAGATTGTTGCTAGTTATGACGACGCCGCGCCACTGACCGAGGCGTCTACGATTCCAGCGCCTTGGTATATAGATCCGCGCATCGCGGAGCTGGAACGGCAGACTGTGTTCTCGCGCACGTGGCAGGTGATGGGGCGAGTCGATCAGGTAGAAAGTCCGGGGCAGTTTGTAACCGCTACCGTCGCCGGGGAGCCGCTGGTGGCGGTTCGCGGCCATGATGGCGTGCTGCGGGCTTTTTACAACGTCTGCCGGCATCATGCCGCAGCAGTGGTAACCGAGCCCTGTGGGATCGCGTCAATTTTGCATTGTCCGTACCACGGGTGGAATTATGGCTTGGACGGTTCGCTGAAGGGGATGCCGGAATTTGACGGTGTAAAAAACTTTGAGCGCAAGGACAATGGCCTGGTTTCGGTGAGAGTGGAAACGTGGGAAAAGTTTGTTTTTGTGAATCTCGATGTTGATGCCGCGCCGCTAACGGAGTTTCTAGGCGGATTGGTAAAGCGCGCGGCCCCCCTTGAACTAACTAAGCTGCATTACTTCGCGAGTCAGACTTACGATATCCATTGTAACTGGAAGGTGTTCGTCGATAACTATCTCGACGGTGGCTATCACGTGCCGCATTTGCATAAAGGTTTAAATTCGGTTCTGGACTATAAGCAATACACGATCGAGAACGAGGATAGATATTGTCTGCAATCGAGTCCGATGGTGAGTTCGGAGGAGGATAAAGCGACGGGCGCGACGCGTCGTGGCGACCGGGCGTGGTATTTCTGGCTGCATCCGAATTTCACGATCAATTGCTACGAAGGCTATCTCGATACGAATTTGGTAATTCCGGTTGATGTCGATCATTGCCGGGTTGTGTTTGATTTTTATTTCAGTGACATTGGCGAGGGCGCTCGCGCCTATAACGAACAGAGTGTTGCCGTGGGGAATAAAGTGCAAAGCGAGGATTTGGGGATTTGTGAGGCGGTGCAAAGAGGGCTTAAGTCGCGCGCTTACGGAGCGGGGCGGCTTTCCGCGCGTCGCGAGGCTGGCGAACAATTATTTCATCAGCTGCTGGCGGCTGACTTGAAGAGTGGATTGGGGATGGCGGCCGCAGTGTACTCGCGCTGATTAGGGGTGAAAATCTAGCTGTATCAATTCTTTCGTTTCCTGCGAAGCGGGTGCCCATTTCCATTTGTAAATGGCGTCGACAGCGCCTTTTACCAACACCGGGTTGCCTCCTACTACTTGCGTGAGTTTGGCTTTGCCGCTTGGTTCGACCACAACAATCACCCTGACCGTCCCCCGAATTCGCATAGTGCGAGCCAGATCGGGGTAGGGTGGCGCCACTTTACTCACGATCTTTCGAGACGCTTCGGACTGTTCCTGAGCGCTTGCGAAGCGAGGGGCCAGTGCGAATACTCCCAGTGAAAACGCCAGAAAAGCAGCCATTGAAAAGGGTCGGGGAAAGAGCTTTCTCATTGCGTTAGCCTACGTGTGATGGGTCGCTGAGCAAAGATAACGGCCGTAACCCGTTCCTGGCTTGACTTTTCGGCGTCTTACTGGTGGTCTCTCGGAATCGTTTCTTCCCAGGCTTTTTGCCGCAGCGGCTGTCCATCTTTCAAAAGTTGACGCGTGTATTTGTAGTAGAAGTTTTGTGCGTCGCTGCGTAGCGTCAGGCGCCCCCGCCAGGTTAAAGCTTGATCCTTGAGTGCCATCACAATTTCTGCTTCCCCTTCAGCCGAGCTGATCTCCGGATGCTTATCGTCGGCGAAATAGATTATTTGTTCAGAATCGCTTTCCTTTCCCCAGGGGTAATGCTCTTCGGACTTGCCCTTCCAAGTCACCTTCGTTTTTGCATTGATTTCATCGCGCTCGGTTTTCCAATCGCCCGGCCAGGGGAAGCCGATTGACTGAATATCACCGCGCTGTTCGGATGGCAGGGGCGCGGAAAATTCTGGAGCTGCATACATTGAAGGCGGGACCAGCGGCAGAGTCAAGCGAGAGCCTGCCTCGCCTCCGAGTTGCAATGAGGTCGTCATCGCATAAGGAGTTGGCCAGACCATGGGCCACAGTGCGTTTGAAACTGCCAGGCGAATGCGATGGCCTCTTGGAAAAGTCCAAGTAGCAAGATGCATCTCTATGTCGAGTGAGTAAGTCTGATTCGGCACTAAGTCTTTCGGGTCGGAAGTGGAATCGCGCTGCGCTCCATTGATGCCGGCTCCAGTAATTTGCGTAACCGGACCATCGGGAGCAACATCAGAGAGCCGCGCGAACCAATCGGCTTGCGGAGAGGAAGAACTTGCCCGTAGCAAGGCATGTGGCCGTCCGAGCATAGTGAGATCTTGTTTGAGTGGCGCGGAATCGTAAGTGAGGCTGAAGGCATCAACCGGCCGCGGATCAGTTAGTAGTTCGCCCCACCAGAATCCAGATTCCACCCCGACGCTCGGAACGTAGCGGAGTTGATGCTCCGCCGTCTTGGCAGTTTCGGTGG
>PLBX01000409.1:0-14320 GCA_003135495.1 Acidobacteriaceae bacterium
GCCTCGCTGTTCACCGAACTGCGAATCAAGATTAAAACTTCTTGTCGCGCCGAATCTCCAGTCGTCCGCCCCAGTTTTTCCAGATCAAGACGATCAAGAATTTTCCGGTGAAGGTCCGCCTTCACCTGCTGGTACTCACTACGTTCAAACGCCTGCAGATTGGCCATAAAGTTTATTGATTCATTGAGGTATTGATTCATTGATTCATTGAGCTCTTGAAATCGACACTCAATGGTTTATTGACTCAATGGCTCAATGATTTAATGCCTCAATGCTTTTCTACACCGTCTTGAACAACGACCACGCGCTCCGCTTCACGTCCAAATCATCCTTCGTCAAATGTTCCGCCAGCCCCGCAATCGAACGCGAAATTTCCGAATTGCCCTGCTGCATCACCGGAACTCCACGATCGATCGCCGCCGACACCGCAAAATATTGGTTCGGAATTCGCCACAGTACCGGAGCCCCAATCGCCGCCTCCGTTTCCGCTTCATTAAATCCACCCACCTTGCGATAGCGGTTCAATACCAATCCAAAGCGTTCTCGCGATCCGTTTTCGCCAAGATACTGCGCCACTCTCGCCGCGCTCCAAAGCGAAGCCACATCCGCATGCGCAATCAGCAGAATTTTTTCCGCCAAACTGCTGGCCAGTCGCGCCGCGCCGTCCAGTCGTGACGAAACATCCACCACAATGTACTGGAACATTCCCACCATGGTGTCAAACAGCCGCGCAAAATCCGACGTCGACGGTTCCATCATCCTCGGAATCGCAGGCCCCGCCAGAACTTGCAACCCGTGATCGTGCCGCACCATGAAACTCTCCAGCAGCGACGCATCCAGGCGATGCAAATTCGTCACCGCATCCGTTACCGTGAAATTTGGCCTCAGGTTGAGATGCAGCGCGCAATGTCCCATCGGCGCCAGATCCACCAGCGCCGTGTTGTGATGCGCATTCTGCAACGCCAGTGCAAGATTCACCGCCACCGTGGTCGCGCCGCTGCCACCCTTGGCGTTGACTACCGCAAATACTTTTCCCTTTTTTGTAGTCTCGCGCCCAGCCTTTCGCCGCGTCGCCGTCAGCCGCACAAAAGCTTCCAACAGATCGGTCGTCGATGTCGGACGTTTAATATATTCCCGCACTCCTGTGCGCATGGAGTTCACAATCAACTGCGGCTGCGTCATCGGACCCACAGCGAAAACTGCTGCCTCCGGCATCTCCTGATGCAAAAACTGCATCGTCCGCAGCGCCGTCACCTCATCGTTGATGGCGATATCCACCAGCACCACGTCAGGAGAAAGCGCCTTGGTTTTGTGAATGCCCGGATCATTCGCCGCCAGCGGCATCGTCGAGTGGCTGCACACCGTACGCGCCACGCTCGTTCCGTCCACCATCACCTGCAACAGCGTGCGCTGGTCCTTGTCGGTGGCAAATACCGCTACTGATAATTCCGGCATAACGAATTACCGCCGCCCTCTCTGAAACTCAATCACTCTTAAGCGCTTTCCCGAGAAACCCGTAACCCCGAATCGCCTTCCTTTGTGTCCTTCGTGAAACCCTAGTGCCCTCCGTGGTAAATCACTGAAGCCTGCGATCACTCGGATACACGCTAATGTTGCACATCCCCATTCTTCTTCCCGTCAAACTTGCCCTTATTCAAATATGGCTCCGGCCCCGTAGGGGCCGTTGGGCTTTGGCTGGAGGCCGCAATCCTCCGCACCGTGCACAGCACCATCAATTCCGAATTACTCTTCTGGTCGCTCTTGCTCTTAAAAAAAGTGCCGATGATTGGAATGTCGCCCAGAAATGGAAATTTGTTCGAAACATTCGTGACCCGGTTATCCATCAGCCCCGCAATCACGAAGCTCTGTCCATCCTGCAGCTCAAATTCCGTATCCGCCTTGCGCGTGCTGATTGCCGGAATCGTAGTCCCCGAAACCGTGACCGCGTCCGCGAAGTCCAGCGTGCTCACCTCAGGCATCACGTGCAGATGGATGGCGCCATTCGGCTGAATGATCGGCGTGAACCTCAAACGCACTCCGAACTCGCGGAACTGAACCGTTACGGTCGAAATTCCACCTGCCCCTGGCTGCACCACAGGGAAGGGAAATTCTCCACCCGCCAGAAAACTCGCTTCCTTTCCGTTCACCGCCACCAGATTTGGCTCTGCTAGTATCTGTAGCAGATTTCGCGCTTGCAACGCCTGAATCACCGCACCCAGGTGCACCTGCGGATTAAAGAAAAACATGTTGAGCGCGTTCGATATCAGCGGTGTGCTGGTCGTTGTTCCCGTTCCGGTGCTGTTCGTTGTGTCCGTGATTGGCCCCGGAGTTATTCCCCCAAATTGCCCCGTCGTCACGCTTCCAATCGTGTTTCCAGCGCCCGTCGAAAACAGATTGAACCCAACCTGCGTCAGCGCCGTGCGGTCCACCTCGGCAAACTTCACCTCCAGCAGAACTTCTTCCGCTCCCACCGGTCCAAACGTCAACACGTTCACCACGTTCTTCGAGTAAGCCGCAGCCAGCGCTCCGGCATGTTTGGATACGTCTTCCGTGGTCACATGTCCCGAAAGCACAATTGCCGATCGCGACGGCGTCACGCTGATCCGCTCATCCGGAAACAGCCGGTGCATCTCCTCCGTAGCCGCCGTGATGTCAACGTCCACCCGAAGATCGAAGCTGCGTGACCGTTCCAGTTCATCCCAAATCAGCAATGAGACTTCGCCCGGAGCCAGCCCATTCACCAGCACCTGCGTCGGCGTCACGACCAATGCATCCGCGACTGACGGATCCGTCACCGAAACCCGCTTGAGCCTCTCCGTCGTATTAATCAAAAGTGACTTGTCCACCATCACCCGCAACGGCGCCGCGCCCGCCGTAACACTCTGAGCGGGATTCGCCGTCGTTGCCGCACTGTCCTGATTTTGCGCAGCCCCGTTTGGTGAAGATGAGATAGACGTCGAGGTCGATTGAACTGGAGAAGATTGAGTAGCAGCAGAACCCGCCGCCGAACTGTCCTGAGATTTTCCGCCCGCGCTCTCGTTACTCGCGTACATAGCCGTCGCGCCGATCAGCAGCACGGCTGCGGCTACCCGGTAAACTTTCATGAATTCGGACCTCTGCGAGGATGTACGATGATTTCCGTCGAGAGAATCTGAGGCAAGCATTTCGTTGCGGCCTCGACGGTTCAAAACTTGCTTTCTTCCGGAAATTTGTTGGCTTCCCGTTTATTGCCCCGGATCATTTCCACTGCGTAAGGCGCTGGCGGAGCCGCCGCCGGTGCGGGCTTCGCTGCCGCCCTCCGCATCTTGGGTTTCTCCTCGGTTGCAACCTTCGTTTCACCGGGATACAACGCACTGGTTCGGGTCGCCCCAATGCCGCCCCGCTTTGTGTCCAGCGGATTGCGCAACGACAACTGAATTCGCCCCTCTTGCGAAACCAATGCCAACTTCTGCGCGTCATCCGGCGAGACGAGAAGCGTGATTACAGGAGCGCTTTGCGCCTCAGTTGAGGCGTTCCGGTCCAGGCTCTTGCCCACGGCAATCACGGCCACGTTCTCCAGCACCGTCATCGTCTGCCGTTCGTTTCCGCCCTGATTGCCGGTGGCCAGCACGTCCACTCGCGTTCCCGGCTGCACAAAACCCGCAACCGAAACTACATCGTTCACGCGTACCGACACCGCTCGCATTCCCGGCGGAATCAGCGACGGAAGCCCGGCCCCCGCATTCAAAGCCGCCAACTTCCCCGGCAAAAGAAATTCCCCTTTGCTCATGGGAAGAATCGCCCCGCGCCCCAGAACCTGCGAAGCATTCGTATACGCCCCCGGAGGCACCGCCGATTGTGGCAAGTTGACTGCCCGGATATCGTGCTGCTCCACCTTTGTTCCGACCTCAATCGTATCCGCCGCTACCAGCACCTGAGCCACGCGCTCCCCGCCGCCGCCCGAAGATAGCCGCAGCTTGTTATAAACCGTAAAGCTCACCAGCAGTCCCACCGCCAGCGCGAAGCCACCAATCATCAACAAACGGCTTCGGTTCATTCCTCGTCCTCCAAGACCAACTTTTGGCCCAATCGCTTTTCAGGCGCACTTATTTCCAGCAACGTTTTCAAAGCCAACGTTTACTGGCCGACCTGGTTGGCGACCGCCGAGAATACATTATTGGCATTGCCGCCAATCAGGCGAACCGTGCCCACCACTATCACCAGAATTACCGCCAGCATCACCGCATACTCCGCGATGTCCTGTCCTTCTTCATTGCGCCACAGTTTCCTGCCAAATTCCGCCATTTGCAGACTCCTTTTTGAGCTTGAATGTTAGACGCTCCCACCAGAGCGAACATGGGAGCCTATATATTGGCCCTAGTTTCGCAGATTGGGAACCCATCTGGGAAACATTTTTTCACTCTTTTTCCCTAGCGCTTGCAAATCTACCAGAACCTTGTCTTTGGAAATCTCGCTATTTTCGATGCGTCCTCGCCTGCGCACAAAAACTATTGCCTGAGAGTCCCTGAATGCCGTCTCCCACCCCCCATCCAGCAGCAGCGCCTGCGCCAGTGCACAGCTCGGAGGCACTAATACCGTCTCCACCTTCCACCCGTCAAGAACCTCTCGCCATCCCTTTTGCATATGGATGGCCGTCTTGAATTCCCGCAGCAATTCATCTCCATACAAGTCCGCGCGCCCATCCACAAAAACCCGATAATCCGGATACAGGTTCCAGATCACGTATCCGCCCCAATCGTAATAAGCGAAAACTCGCGGCGGAAGCCCGGCCGTCCTCATCGACGCAATCGCCGCCCGGGGAAAAACCGCCGCCTCGCGCACTCCCTCATTACGCAGCACCACGCCCCACTTCACCAGCGCAAACATCGCAATCAAAATCACCATCGCCGAGTTGAAAAGGCGCCGGAACTGCAACCCGCCCGGCCTCGTTGAAAAATCAGCCGCCCNNATGCCCGCGCGCCGTAGGACGGAATAGCCGCCACCATCACCGGGATCGCCACCAGAATAAAAATCGGTATGTGCCGAACCGCATCCAATGAGCCCACCGCCGTAAGCAGCAGCGGAACCAGCACTCGTCCTCGAATCCGCACCCGCGACACCGCAAGCGCCACCACCAGCAGCAGCCATACCGCTAATAAAGGACGGTAAGTTAGCTGATGAAAGTCCGGCGAAAACCACTCCCCGATTAACGACCGCATCCCCTGTGACCGCAAAGTATCCAACGGATAGCGGTAAAGCCGTGCCCCGTTAGGATTCAACGGAACCAGCGCCAGGCAAGCTACTACCAGCACTCCAGTCCGAATCAATATCGGTCGAACCGCCGGCCACGGCGTACCGCCCAAAGCCGTCTCCAGAATCAAACCGATCCCATAAGCAAGCAATAGCGCCGGCCCAAGCGCGAAGCCCGCGTGCAGATTGAGCCAAAGCACAAACAACGGCGGAATCCAAACCAGCAGCCCAGGTCGCTCTTCCCCGGCATCCATCAGCCACAACAACAGGCTCGCCAGCGTAAACGTAAACATCTGCGGACGAACTCCCCAGCAAGCGGACGAAGCCAAAGCCCCCAGCGCCGTACCCGCAGCCGCCCAATGCCGCTTTCCCTCACCCGCAGAAAGGCAGCGAAGATACAGCAACATAAAACCCACCGTCGTAATCACCGCAGAAAAGATAATCAGCGCCGCCGTTCCGCCATGCTTCCAAAGTTCGTAAAACGTAACCTCCGACAGCCACTCCTGCGCAATCCAAGCATGTCCCGCACGCGTGAAAGAAAAAAAATCAACGCGCGGAACATGCCCCGCCTGAACGATCCATTCCCCCGTCCGCAGATGCCACCACAAATCAGGATCCGTTGCATTGCGAGCAGTCATTGCCAGCAACCCAAACAGCAGCACCGCCCCAAAAGTCCGCGACCTCCGCCCCGCATCAATTTTTCCACTCGTCGTCATAGGACGGGATTATAGAATCAGGAGTCTCTGAAAGCTCGCAATGGCACAGCGCCAGAACTCGATTCTCTGATAAAAGTCAGAAATTAAAAGGCAGAAATCATTAAGCAGTCAAAACACAAAGCGCTAAAAACTTTGCCGCATCACAGCTTTCCTTCGTGTACCTTCGTGCCCTTGGTGGTTTACGGTTTAGCAAAATGTGCCTGACTTTGTGCCTATGAGTCTCTTCATTTCGAAGCGAAGGTTTCTCGTCGTTGCGTTTCTGCTCGCAATGACGATCGCCAATCTCTTCCTGCTCTTCCTCTTAATCCCCAAACTGCAACATGGATACCAGGATTTCACCATCTTCTATACCGGCGCTCGCCTGCTCCGCTCGGGCCAAGCTTCCTCCCTCTACAATCTCGCTACCCAGTATCAAATGCAGCAAACCTTCACGCAGGTTCCAATTCGTCATGGACCGTTACCGTTCAATCATCCGCCCTTTGAAGCTCTTCTTTTTATCCCCTTCACGTTCTTGCCATACTGGACGGCGTATCTTCTCTGGACGGCGCTCAACTTCATCATGCTGGCCGCAATCGTAATTCTTCTGCGCAAGCATTTTTCGCAACTCGCCCAGATTCCACTGCCCGTCTTCGGACTTGCCGCCATCGCCTTCTTTNNGCCTTCTTCCCCCTGGCAATCGGCCTCTTGCAAGGGCAAGACATAATTTTCTTCCTGCTGCTTTTTGTCTCGGCTACGATCTGCCTGGACCAAAATAAAGACCAAAATAAAGACGCTCTCGCCGGCCTGTTACTCGGTGCGGCCCTTTTCCGGCCCCAGACTGCGGTTCCTTTAGTGATTCTTCTTGCCGCCCGGCGCTGGAAAGTTCTCATCGGCTTCATCCCCGTCGCTCTCGTCCTCCTCGGCATCTCCGTGGCTCTCTTAGGATGGCGCGGGCCTTTCGACTACGTTCACTTCGTGACTCACATCGACGGGACCAATACCAGCGCATTCGGCCCCGAGGCCGTGCCGAACCTCCGAGGGTTGGTACAGGAGCTGCCCCTAATCAACTCGTCTCGTCCCGGCCCACACCTGGCAAGCGCCCTCCTCTTATTAGTGTCCTCTTTACTCGTGTTCTTACTCGCCTGGCGTCGTATCAGAAATGGAGGAGACTCCATCATCTTCTCCGCGAGCCTAGCCGCCGCCACAACCATACTGATCTGTTTTCATGCTCTCGTGTATGACTTCACTCTGCTTTTTCCAATGGTGCTTTTCATCCTTGCGCGGATTCTCGGCTCTAACGCAAAAGCTCTCGAGTTTGATAACACACTCACGAACGAAGCAAGGCTCGGCTCTCTGGAAATCCTGATCTTCATCCTCCTGTTCCTAACCCCGGTCTACATTTATTTGCTGCTTATCGCCGACCGCTTCTTCTGCTATTCCCTGATCCTCTTAACTCTGTACGTCAAGCTTCTACGAGCCCCCTCTCCAGCGGAGGTGCCAGCCTGACTCCAAATCCGTCATCGTTGCCGTCTCAGATCGGACTGGTTTTAATCGCCGCCATCGTCGCCGCAGGAGGATGGTTTTACTTGCAGCGCGTCCTCATCGCTCACCAAGTCAGCGACGCCAAAATTCACGACCGCCCTCGGGGCAATCTCTCCGATCTTTATCCCCGCTGGCTGGGCGCAAGGGAACTACTCCTCCACCAACGCGATCCCTATAGCAAAGATGTCTCCCGCGAAATTCAAGCCGGATACTATGGCCGTCCGCTTGATCCCTCCCTCCCCGCCGATCCAAAAGACGAACAGGGGTTCGCCTATCCCGTCTACGTAGTCCTTTTCCTTGCGCCCACCATCGGATTGCCTTTCGCGATTGTTCAGAAGGCCTTCTTCTTCCTCCTTGTAATGCTCACCTCCGCCACCGTCCTCCTATGGGTAAGAATCTTGCGCTGGCCTGCGGCGAGGTTCACTCAAATCGGCCTTGTCCTTTTAACCCTCGGTAGCTTGGCAACACTCCAGGGCTTACTGCTTCAGCAAATCAGCCTCTTCGTCTCCGGCTTGTTGGCCATAGCAATCCTCCTTTTCGTAACCAATCACCCCGTCCCCGCCGGCATCCTGTTTGCCATCGCCACCATAAAACCGCAACTAATATTTCTTCTGCTCTGCTGGCTCGTCCTCTGGACTTTCTCCGACTGGCGTCGTCGCTATCCCTGGCTCGCTTCCTTCCTCGCAACGATGACGATCTTATTCGCCACTTCGGAGTGGCTTCTCCCGCACTGGATTCCCAGCTTTTATCACGCCATCCGCGACTACCAGAAATACACCGGCAATGTCTCGATCCTCGACGCTCTGCTCACTAAGCCTTGGAGTTCGATCTTAGAATTCATCGCGCTATCAGCCACAGTCATTGCCTGCTGGAGAGAGCGCCACCAACCCGCCAACTCCAAAACTTTCGCCGCAATACTCTGTCTCGTGCTAGCCGTCACCGTTCTTTTAATTCCTTCGGCGTCCACCTATAACCAGGTCTTTCTGATTCCCGCCCTGCTTCTCGTGGCAAAAGAACGTCATTCCATCTGGGAAAAAAGCCCCGCGAGCCGCACGCTTTTTGCTCTCATAGCGGTGTTGCTGTGCTGGCCGTGGATCTCCTCGCTCGTACTAGCAGCCCTCTCCCTTTTATTGACTCCAGCTTCTTTCAATCGAACTTGGGCCATTCCTACTTGGACGCTCTCGTCCATTCCAGTCGCCGTTTCCGCTCTAATGCTCCTGACTTATTACCACCTCACATTTAACGCCCCACCAACCCCACCCTCGTCGTAGAATGCTTTAGACCGTGCAGCCATCGGCAAAAACTTGGCGATGGAGCGCCGGGCGTCCCCACCCGGCCATTCGGGCAAGTCGTCCATCGCAACAATAGCTAGGAGAGTCCTGCAACATGTCGGCTTCTTCACACTCGGGCGTTTCCAGCATCTTTCCCGTCGTCATCTTCGTCTCCGGAAACGATCAGCAAACGCTCTCGCTGAATCACACTCCCTACACCGTTGGCCGCAAAGTCGATCGCGATCTCGTCATCGCCGATCCCCGCGTGTCCCGCGAACATGCCACCATCGTCTCTGAAAATGGAGAATTCTTCGTAGTTGACCTCAACAGCAAACATGGCACCTTCGTCAACGGAGAAAAAGTCGAACGCCACAAACTCCAGCGCAACGATCGCCTCGAATTCGGCGCCCGCGATGTCGCTTACCTAATCTTCCATCCGCTGCACAGCACCTCCAACACGGCCCGCGAATTTCTCAGCCAGATCTCCGGCATCCAGATCGCCCCCGAAGCCAGCGACCTCGAAAAACTCACCCTCTTCATGGAGGCCGCCCGCAAGCTCAACACCATCGGTGTCCTCGATGAAATCCTGGTCACGCTCCTCGAAGCAACTCTGAAACTTACCCGAGCCGAGCGCGGCTACATCTTCCTTCGCGATTTGGATGGCACTCTCAATCTCGCCGCCGGCCGCAACTCCAAAGGCGAGCCCCTCCTCGACGACAAAACCATTTCCCGCTCCGTACTCGACGGAGCCTTGCACTCCAACTCCGATTACCTGGTCACCGACACCAGCCAGATGCTCGACGTAAAAGAGCGCAAAAGCATCGTCGCCTTCGACCTGCGCACCGTCATCTGTATGCCCCTGCGCAAGCCCATGGTCAAAACCTCACGCGATAATTCCGCCGCCAATCAATCCGTCGGCGACGTCATGGGAGCCCTCTACGTCGATTCCCGTTTCGCCTCCCGCGATATCACCAGCGTCAGCCACGATATTCTGCGCGCCATCGCAACGGAAGCTGCGCAGCTCGTGGAAAACGCGCGCCTCGTCCAAGCCGAAGAGGCCGGACGCCGCTACCAGCAGGAACTCTCCATCGCCGCCTCCATTCAGCAGCGCCTCTTGGCCGTCACTCTGCCCGAAGTTCCGTTCGCAAAAGTCAACGGGCGCAACATGTCCTGCAAAGAAATTGGCGGAGATTTTTTCGAAGCCGTAAACACTCCCCAAGGATTGGCCGTAGTCCTCGCCGACGTCAGCGGCAAAGGAGTCTCCGCCGCTCTCTTAGCCTCCACGCTGCAAGGCATGGTCTACTCGCAATTAATTTCCGGCATGCCGCTCACCGAAATCGTCGACGCCGTCAATCGCTTCTTCACCTACAAACACATCGGTGAAAAATATGCGACGATGATCATCACCCGCCTCCGCAACGACGGCGACCTCGAATACGTAAATTGCGGCCACGTTCCTCCCGTCTGGATCTGCGGCAATGAGGTTCTGCGGCCATCCCACGGCAATCTCCCGGTTGGCCTCCTGACCGATGCCACCTATTCCAGCGATCGCTGCCAAATGAAAAAAGGAGATCGCCTCATCCTGGTCACCGACGGCGTAACCGAAGCCGAAAACGCCCGCGGCGACATGTTCGACAGCGAGCGCCTAGAACAAGTAGCAGGGAAGAGCTCCTCCATGGAAGACATCTTCAAAGCCGTAGCCGACTTCTGCGGAGGCACCCCCCTCAACGACGATTGCACCGTAGTAGAACTCTCCTACACCGGCGACTGAACCAGATTGAAAAGTAAGTTGTCATCCTCAGCGGAGCGCGAAATTGACGAAGTGAATTTCGCTCGCAGTCGAAGAGCCTGCCCTGAGCGCAGCCGAAGGGACCCCTACACCCTCTCATCCATGGAACTGAGGCAGCGAGCTCTCTGTGGAACCCACCCGCAGAGCTAGGGCGTAATCTCGTACACGGCGCCGGCATCGTCATCGCCGCCAAGTACGGTCGTGCCAAAGAGCTTGCCGGATTTGTTGAGAATCATTCCCTCCTCAGGAGTCCCTCCGTCGCCTGGCCCCGAACCAAAATCGTGCAGCACGGTTTCCTGCCATGGGCCGCTCGCAGTCGGTGTCAGCTCGAAGGCCGTCCCGCAGACGTTGCACTCGCCGCTGCCTCCTTCAAACGTTGTGCCGTACAGATTGCCTGCTTTGTCAAAGACCGGCGTCGCGATGGTTTCAATTCCATCGCTGCCTTGAAATTTGTGGATTATGGTCTTCACCCACCTGCCGCGGGCATTCAGTTTCAGCTGGAACACGGTCCCACAGCCTTCCGCCGAACCGTGTTCCGCATCCGCAAGTCTTCGTCACAATCCGACAGCAACCCAGATCACAGTCAACCTCGAACTCCTGTATCTACTCTAACGGGATGACCAAGCGCTCACACCGTTTATTACAGCAACCACGATGTGCACTTCATTACCTGTAGTTGCTATCACCTCAGCCGCAACTGAACGCGCCCGAATGCCGCGATCTTATCCCCAGCACCCGGTAAGAAGCGCGCCAGAGGTAGCCCTTCGTAATCCAGGATACGTCGTCATAACTACTGAAACTGAGAATGGAGAGTTGCCCCTAGGGTTTCTGCGTCGGCCGCAGCAGAATCTCGCTGGCGAACGATTGCGGGGCTTGCGTCACGATCATCGCCACGGCATGCGCCACATCGTTCGCCTGCAGCATCTTGTCGGAATTCTTTCCCGCGTGCGGGCTGAAATCCGTGTGCACCGAGCCCGGGCAGATAACCGAGACGCGAATATTCTGCGGCCGCAGCTCTTCGGCCACCGAATAACTCAGCCCGTTCAATCCCCACTTGGAAGCGGAATACGCAGCCATGTTTGGCACCGGATTCTTGCCGGCAAGAGAGGAGATATTGATGATGTGCCCTGCGCGCGCCTTCGTCATCAGCGGCGCCAGGCTGCGAATGCAGTAATAAACGCCGCGCAGATTGGTGTTGAGCACATCCTCCCAGGCGTCGGGCGCAAGTTGGAGAAGCGGTCCAGAATCTCCGCCAATGCCTGCGTTATTGACGAGGATGTCCAGGCGCTGAAAATTTCTGTCGATCTGCCCGGCCAGCGCCTCGACCGAGGTGAGAGAAGTGACGTCACACTCGATGACGGAAGATTTCTCGTCGCTTCGCGAACCATCGCCAGCGCTGTTCGCAATCGCCGCGGCCGTCTCTTCCAGCGCTGCGCGGGAGCGTCCGCAGAGAACCGCATGTGCGCCGAGTTCGGCAAGCCGGATGCTAATGGCCCGGCCGATGCCACGACCAGCCCCCGTAATCACGGCGACTTGGCCAGCTAGCGGTAAGTGCGAGGAACTATTCGTCACGAGTTCTCCTGCGCAAAAACTGTAATGGTACTCTTCGTTCTGCCCGACTAGTTGCGCCCAGCGCATGTTGGGAGCAGTTGCGGTCACATGAAGCCGTTTTGTGGCCGGTCAGCAAAACTATTCGCGCCCTACAGTTAATTAATCGTTGGACGCGAGAGGAGGCGCGGCGAGCCGCGTCTCTACGGCTGAGCTTAAGAATAGCCCTTTTTCACGGCTCATAAACGAGGTTTAAGACTTGATCCAAACTGCGAAGCGTTTTCCGCATCGAAGTATCGTGGAGGTGCGGAAGGAGCAAGTTTGCTTGCCTTAGGGGAATTACATCCTTATAATCCGCTCACGGAAGAATATAGGCAGCGTTAATTCTACAGGCCGCCGACCATCTTTCTGGATCATACACGTTTGGTTTATGGCGCGAGCCCGACGTCAGGTGGAATGCAATCGGGCACGATTTCAACTCCAACTTTCCCGAAGATTTTAAGGAGCCATAGGAAATGAAGAAGCTTGCTCTCGCGATGTTGCTGGTAACCGCGCTTACCGCCGTCGCTCAAACCGCCGCGCCCGCCCAAACCACGCCGCAGTCAACCCCGGCGCCCCGTTCGGCGACGCCTCAGAGTGCAACCCCGGCAACGCCCCAGACCACAACGCCAGCCGCCGCAACTCCGCAGCAGAGTGCCGCTCCGGCTGCTCCACAGCAGAAAAAAGAGATCAAAGATCCGGCTGAATATAACGCCTATGTCGGCGCCGTTCAACAAACCGACCCCGCGGCCAAGGTCAGCGGACTGGAAGCGTTCCTGACCCAGTATCCGAACAGCGTGATGAAAGAAGATGCGCTGGAACTTTTGATGGGCGCATACCAGCAGACGGGCAACGCGGCCAAGATGCTGGAGACTGCAAATAAAGTGCTGGCAGCGAATCCGTGTAACATCCGGGCCCTTGCGCTGGGTGCTTATACCAAGCAGGCCGCNNGCGGTCGCCGGCCAAAACGCGCAACAGAATTTTACCGAGGCTGGTCAAGCTGGCGAGAAGGGGTTGCAGTGCTTGCAGACTGCCACCAAACCTGCGGGCACGTCCGACGCTGACTGGAATAAATTAAAAGCTCAAACCACCAGCATCTTTAGCGGCGCCGCGGGAATCGCCGCCTACAATGCGAAAGATTTCGCCAAGGCAGCGCAGTACTTGCGTCCTGCGGTCGAAGCCGATCCCACCAACCTGCTGAATGTTTATGATTTGGCTCTCTCCTACCTGGCTCCTGGGCCCGGAGAAAAGGATGTCGACGGACTCTACTTCATCGCTCGTGCGGCCGCGCTGGCGCAGGGAGCAGGCAAGGATCAGATCGCAAAATTCGGCAAGAGCCGCTACGTGAAGTATCACGGCAGCGAAGACGGATGGACGAACCTGCTGGCTCAGGCCGCGACCACGCCGTTGCCTCCCCCGAATTTTACAATCACGCAGTACGTACCGCCGACTCCGGCGCAACAAGCTGCTGATCTGATGAAGAGCAAGAAAGTTGAAGAGATGAGCTTTGCCGAGTGGCAGCTGGTTCTGTCCGAAGGCGCGCCCGTAGACGCCGAGAAAGTTTGGACCACGCTGAAAGGGAAGCCCCTCCAGATGGTGGCTCACGTGATCGCTATTGAGTCAACCAGCAAACTGCAGTTGGCAGGAAGCCAGGACGATATCGATGCCAAGCGCGCCGATATTGNNAAGCCGTTTTTGATGGTCATGGACAAGGGAGCCTTGCTGGTGAAAGCAGCACCGAAGCCAGCAGCGACCCATAAGAAGCCGTCAGCTGCACACTGAGTACTCGTAAGCAGCAACTGAGTAAAAAAGAAAATGGCGGTCCGATTTTGGATCGCCATTTCTATTTAAGATTTCTTCGCGCCACTTAAATTCCTGCGCTTAAGCCGTGAGTTTACTAACGAACTTGCTTACGCTCGATCGTGAGCGAACGAGCGCTGCCCGGTGGACGCTTAGCGCCAGCCCGCAGAGAGCGCACGTCGATCTTAAGCTCCTGCATAGTGCGGCTCAGCGTGTTGCGGTGCATGCCTAACTGGCGAGCGGCCTTGCACTGGTTGCCGCGGTTTTCCTCCAGCACGGTAACGATAAATCTCTTCTTGAACTCGCGCACCGCTTCTGAATAGAGGATGTTGCTCTTGTACATCTGAAGAATAAGCGCTTCCAGTTGGTCTTTCACCGTTGCCTCGATTCCGCACGTTTCACAGAAA
>PLBX01000409.1:14330-15464 GCA_003135495.1 Acidobacteriaceae bacterium
GCAGCGGTTTACCGCTGCGATAAATCTCCCATCTCTCAATGTCGCCTTTAGCCGCTAAGCGAGGCTGCTAGCCACATCATTCACCGCTTCTGCAATCCGTTCGTTTGAAAACGCGCCTGACGCATGTAATCCAGTCCTTGATAAAAACGATGACGCAATTCCGCTGGAGCGAGCCAGATTGCAGCTCTTCCGCCTACCAGAAAATAAGGGGCCAACTCGGACTCCGCCAGCCACCGCGTTCCCGGATCGAAAGCAGCGACTGCGGTGAGTACAATCGCCACCACCAAAACACCTCGCAGCAAACCGAGCACGCCGCCCAGCGTCCGGTCAAATGCGCTCAACCCGGCCTTCTTCATTGCCAGTCGCGCCAACCGTCCCGCCAAGCTGGCTACGATGAGGACTGCGTAAAAAATAATCAGAAACGCGATCATCTGGCCGAGCCACGCCTCTTTCAAATATGGTGCAAACCAGCTTGCCAGCCGCTGATACTGCCATGCTGCCAGCAAATAGCCAACTACCATTCCAGCCATTTTGAAGGCTTCGTGAAAGAAGCCTCCAATGGCTGCGCCAGCAACGGAAAACGCGAGAAAGCCGAGAATGATCCAATCCGCCGCGCTCATCGCTGGAAATCCAGACCTTGGAAATCCAAATACCGATCCAGACTATGATCCAGAAAACGGCTTGAGCCCACGCCGGTTAAATCTCCAACTCGCGTCCCGTCAACTGGCGATATGCCTCGAGGTACTTTTCGCTCGTCCGCCGCGCAACGTCCTGGGGGAGGGCAGGCGCGGGCGGTTGTTTGTTCCAGCGAATTTCTTCGAGGTAATCGCGTACGTATTGCTTGTCATAAGAATCCTGCACCTTGCCCGGTAGATAACTGTCGGCCGGCCAGAAGCGCGAGGNNGCGATGATGATGCCGCGCTGCCGCGCGTAATCGGAGGCTTTCTTGTAAATACGCAACGTGAGGTCGCGCAATTTGCGGCTCATCTCCGGATCGACCAGCTTGCACATTTCTTCAAACGAAATGTTGATGTCGTGTCCGGTGGTCGCTTTGGTAGCTGGGGTAAAAATAGGCTCGGGCAGTTGATCGGATTCTTTCAGTCCAGCCGGAAGCTTGATGCCGCAAACCGTGCC
>PLBX01000592.1 GCA_003135495.1 Acidobacteriaceae bacterium
TCGTCGTTTTTCTTCGACCAACTTACTTTTTCCGCAAGCGGTTCAGCCCTGCCGCTAACTGGCCGTGAAAACCGTATAACCTCGCACCAAGCAAACCCGCGACACAAAATTAGTTTGTCATCCTGAGCGGAGCCAAGCCAAGAGCGAAGCGATTGGCTTGGCGGAGTCGAAGGACCCCTACCCCCTCACCACTCTCTCGCCATATCAAGGCATTCTCACCGTGGGCGAGCCCTTTGGGGTAACGTCGCGGGGGGCACCCGCCGCGTCGGGATGTTGGAGTCAAAACAACTTTGTGTGATACACGATCCCCATTGCGAAAATCAACAGTAATATGCCAACGCCAAACGTGCCAATCTGCCCGTAAAAGCACAACCAAGTCCTATTACCAAGTCTCTTGGTCTCTGATCGGCGCAGGGATAGCCTGCTGTCAATTTCTGCCCCCGCAACGCCGTCCTTAGTCCACTGCTCCCGGTCATGCGCGATATGGGTGGTTTTCCTGAAGTCGCACAACCGATTAAGTGTGCCTGCAATTCCCAGACCGACGGACAATGTAAGGAGCAGAAGAGAGAAAGACAACAGGGTCTTGCTCCAACAGTAGGTGTGGAAGTTACAATCCTTCGCAAGATTGAACGCAAACCCCAAAGAGGCTGTCGCAAGAGCCAAGAGCAGGTTGATTGAATAACCGAGTTGCTGAATAGTAGTGCCCTGCCACCTGGTGAAGCTTTCCTTGTGCATTCTCACTGCGCCCCTATCGCACTGTTGGCGGCATCCTCAATGGCCTTACGGTGCGCCCCATACCAGTCTGCCCAATCGTCATTTAGATGCTTGCTTTGGCGCAACTCCTCATCCGATTGTGTTTCGCAACCATGAACGAACAACGACATGGCTTCGATAAACTCACCTTTGAATCTGTCCCCTAGTCCTGGAAACACGTTATTAAGAACATCCGTGTCAGCGGCTTTACCCACCTCGATTGCCTTACGCGATAAGTCAAGATGTCCTGAAGGTTTGGATAATCTTCGAGATTTTCTCGGGGAGCAGAGTTTAATAGGTATGCCGCTTGCTGGGAATAGTTGATAGCAAGGATGAACTTTTTTACCTCCATCTCGGAGATTTGTTTCGTCGTCAGGCGCGTCCGTTCAAGTTCTGTTCTGCCGGGATTTGCGATTTTGGTAGGATCGCTGTGAAACGCGAAATAGGGCCACACGATTNNACGAAAATCACCCATCGCAAGAATCCATTGGTTCGCGCGTAATCCCAGTTGTAGTACGCGGCGGCGATTCCGACTGTTGCCACATAGAGCGACAGAAGTAGAGATAAGACTCTACTCCGTATCTCAGGGTCGCTCATGGGGGCAAAGTTTAGCACACGGAGTCGCGGGCCATCAGCGCAAGGATCTGAAGCTCCGACCCAGACAACCTCTGCAATCTGACCTCTGACCTCTGCAATGGGCCCTACGAAATATATTCGCCGGGTGCCCCACACATTCGCGTTCCTTGCGAATGTGTGGGTTTGTGCGCACCACCCCCTCGTCAGGGTGCTCTGTCCAAGCTTCCGCGCGGGCGGGGTTTTCACTTCCGACCCCCGATTTTTCATCACAAACCATCTGTGCGTCCCGTCACAGACATGCTCACCGATCCAGTCGACAATAGCCATCTGATTGGGGCAGTGTACGAGTGAGCCCGTCTCCCAAGACGGTCCTCGAACCTGCCCCAAACCCATTTTCAGCGCTCTTTGACAACTTGAGGCGATACGTGAGTGGATACCTCGCAAAACCAATGCGAGGCGTCCGCGAAGTAGTAGGACTTTTGACAAATCCCGGCGGTCGCCACCCGCCCCAAGTACACGCCAAATCAACGATTTCCGAGTTAAGTCTTTATTTATGAATACTTTGAAGTTAATAACCTTATTTTCAATAGGTTAGCGGAAATTGGGGGGGGAGGGGGGAGGGGTACATTTTTGGTACAGACCGGGGAAACATCCCTAACAAAACAGACCGGGCGGCGGACGCCCCAGCGGCGGTACACTTCTGCCAGGCACTCCAATCACCCGATCACCCGATGATGACCCGATCACCCGATGACCCGATTCCGCGCACCATCTTTCACGTTGATATGGATGCGTTCTTCGTATCAGTCGAAGAGTTGTTTGATCCGGCGTTGAAGGGCAAGCCGGTGGTTGTGGGCGGGCAGCGCGATGAGCGCGGTGTGGTTTCTGCTGCTTCGTATGCGGCGCGTAAGTTTGGAGTGCACTCGGCCATGCCGCTGCGGACGGCGGCGAAACTCTGTCCCCAGGCAATTTTTGTGAATGGGCACCCGGAGCGGTATCGGGAATATTCCGCGAAGGTTCACGATGTGCTGGGCCACTTTTCCCCGCTGGTCGAGATGGCTTCCGTGGACGAGGCCTATCTCGACATGACGGGAACGGAGCGTTTGCACGGGCGTCCGTTGAGATGCGCGCACCGTCTTCATGCAGAGATGAAGTCGGCTACGCAATTGAACTGCTCAATCGGAATCGGCACTTCGCGTCTGATCGCAAAAGTATCGTCGGCGAAAGCAAAGCCGAATGGAGCGCTTTGGGTGCTTCCCGGCGAAGAGGCAAAGTTTCTGTCGCCGCTCGCGGTTGGCGACATTCCCGGCGTGGGCAAGGTGATGGAGCAGAAGCTGCATTCGATGGGCATTCAGAAAGTCGGGGATCTGGCGCGGCTTGAGGATCGCGATCTGGAACAGCGCTTTGGCAAATGGGGGCTGGCACTAGCGGGGAAGTCGCGCGGCGAAGATGCGGGAGGATGGTTCGCCAATGAAGTTGGAGAGAGCGTCGATCCTAAATCCATCAGCCATGAGCACACGTTTGACGAAGATACGGGCGATGCGGAGCGCCTGTTATCCACGCTGATGCGATTGAGCGAGATGGTGGCGCGCCGATTGCGGGAGGGCGCGTACTTTGCGCGCACGCTTCAACTAAAATTGCGCTACAAAGATTTCACCACCATCACACGCGCGCATTCGCTTGAGCAGCCGACGCAGATGGACCATCAAATTTTCGAGCAAGTGCGCCGGTTGTTTTTTGCGAACTGGAAATCCGGTTCGC
Source organism: Acidobacteriaceae bacterium (assembly GCA_003135495.1). Lineage (GTDB taxonomy): Bacteria > Acidobacteriota > Terriglobia > Terriglobales > Acidobacteriaceae > Acidiflorens. Next base: position 3,091 of record PLBX01000592.1, read on the forward strand.
CCGTTCGATTGCTGGGAGTGCAGGCATCGCATTTCGAATCCGGCTCTAGTCAGCTTGATTTGTTGCAGCCTGTCCAGCAACAGCGCTGGCAGAACGCGCTGGCTGCGGCCGATCATTTGCGAGATAAGTATGGCGAATCTGCGATTGGGCTGGCGAGAGGCCTGAAGGGCGGATTCAGGGAGCGCACGCATGAAAACCCGGTAGGGCTGCCAGGGAAGGGAAGCAAAGAAACGGGCGGCGAAGAGAAGCCGTGAGTTTCCAGAGAGCCGAGCTGCGCTCAGCCTGGACGGGCGAGGGCGCCCGTCCCCACACAACCGCTCGTCCCCACGCAAGCTCTACACATGCTTCAGGAAATATATTCGCGGATGTATTCGTCGCGCGAACTCGCTAACTGATGGGCGTCGCCATCGAAAATTACCTTGCTGTCGCGCAGGATTAGAAAACTCATGGGCACTTCTGAAAGTTGGCCTTTCGGCAGGGCAATCATCTTATTAGCCTTCTTGTCGAACTGATGAGTCGCCATGGTAAACGCGTCTTGCAGCCGGTGGGTCACCATAAGCGCGCTGGTTTTGTAAACGTCACGCTGCTTCATGATGAGTTCAACGATGGTGTTGGAGGTTACAGGATCCAGTCCGCCGGTTGGCGAGTCATAAAGTAGAACCTGAGGCTCGGTCACAATGGCGCGCGCGATGGCAACGCGGCGCCGCATTCCTCCAGAAAGTTCTGATGGAGACATGTCGTAGGTGTTTTCCAATTCGACAAAGCGTAATACTTCACGAACGCGCCGCTCGATTTCTTCGGTTGGTACTTTTTCTTCGATCAAGCGAAAGGCGACATTTTCGTAAACTTTCAGGGAATCGAAGAGAGCGCTTTCCTGAAACACTATGCCAACGCGGCGGCGCAGCTCGAACAATTCCTGTTCGGACATAGCCGTGACTTCTTCCCCGAGAACGTAAATCCGGCCACTATCGGGACGCATCAGGCCCATTGCTAGTTTGAGCAGAGTGCTCTTGCCCGAGCCGGCGACGCCAAATACTGCCTTGGTTTCGCCGTGCGCCAATTGAAACGAGATGCCACTAAGGACAACTTTCTCATCGAAAGCGATCGTGACGTTGTCGAACTCGATGGCGTAACCCGACGGACTCGCTATAGATGCGGCCGGATTTTCGCTGGGCAAAGTGGGAACCGACATGGTGGTCTTATCTTTTTTTAGCTCTTATCGCTCTTAACTCTTATCTATAGCCGAATACTGCGAAAATCAGTTTGGTGACGAAGAAATCCACGAGAAGGATCAGCACCGACGAAGCGACCACAGCCTGGGTGGTTGAACGGCCCACTCCCTGGGTGCCGCCGCGGGTTGAGATTCCGTAGTAGCAGCCGACAGTGGAGATGATGAAACCAAAGAGGACCGGTTTGATCAAGCCAGTGAAGACGTCGCGAAAGACGAGAATCTGCCAGACCGAGGTCCAATATTGTTGCGTATCGAGACCGAAAAGCAGGTGGGCGACCGCCCAGCCACCGATTAGGCCAAGCAAGTCGGCGATGATAGTGAGGAAGAACAGCATGAACGCGGTTGCGCCGACGCGAGGGGTAACGAGTTTTTTGGTGGGATCGGTGCCGAGCGC
>PLBX01000014.1 GCA_003135495.1 Acidobacteriaceae bacterium
CTCTTCACCAGCCCAGCCCGCACTGGGTTCGGCCGGATATATTCGAGCTTCTCCGCGAAGCTCTCGTTAGAGCGCAACACGTGATCAAACGATTCGTCCTGCCATACCGGACCCGAGCCGCCGACGAGTTTGTTTACGCTTCGAGCCGACACTCCCTTCATCAGCTTCAGGATTGCGGGCAGAGCATAAGGCCAACCTGCCGGATCGCGCCTCGGAGTTAGCAATGAATGCACATGGTCTGGCATCACGATGACGGCGTGGAGAATAAAGCGCTTTCCGTCGTCGTGCAGACAATGTTGAAGAATCACATCGCGGGCATTTGCTGAAAACGGGTCGCGGTTCAACTTGCAAAATGTCACGAAGATCACCCGGCCGGCCTTTTGGTGGTGCGGCAGGCGCCGGTGATAGTCGTAGTTGCGCGCCAATGAAGACATAGCATATTCAAACCTCGGGCCCTGGCTGCTGCTGTCTGTGACGGATGGACACTCAATTAGGCCGGTTTGTGTGTGGAGCGGACACTCTTGTCCGCTGCCTTTGAAGTTGATCTTGGTTTGGGTTCTGGCTGCTCTTTTGGCAGTCTCTTGGTCCGAAACAAATTAAGAGCACCCCAAGGTCAAGAGCGGCGGACAAGAGTGTCCGCCCCACACGAGTGTGGGAGAGTAGGTAGTTGCCGGCATAAATAAAGGCCAGTCTCAGAAACAGATTGGCCTTTTCCTTTTTGAATCAACGGAACTCTATTCCCCCTTTCATCACCATCGAACTGTGTTCCAGCTCACTGCACGAGGGTCCACAGGTCGCTATGATCGTCGGAGAGCGCGGACATAATACGGTCGTTTTCAACTAGCGGGTATGAACCACACGGCCCAGAACTGCCCCAAGAGGCAAGAACTGGGTAGTCAGGAGGAGAGCATGTGCATCGTCTGTGAACACGAACTGTGGGACGAGCACCGAGCGCTCGAACGCGAGTTCTTCAAGGCCTGCAAGAGATGCAAGAGGTTCCCTGGCACCAGCTCCCAAGGGACCTGCTATCACTGCTTCGCTGTTGGGAGCACGATTGACGAGTGCCCGGAGTGCGCAGGCAAACCTTGGAGTGAAGAATTCCTCGAGACCAAAGAGGAAATCGAAGGTCCAGACAAGCCACTGGTCCCGTTCTAGCCGAATCCAAATCGGATTGCGCCACTTCTCATCACGCGAAATCCGTTGACTTAACTATCGCCACGCAGGAAAATAGACTTCTGATTGGGGCAGTTTTGAGGGACGTCCGCCAACTACGGACGCCTCTCGAAGCTGCCCCAAAACTATTTTCAGCGCTCTTTGACAACTTAACTCCTTATTTGTCAGGACTTTGACTATAAAGTCTTTACGCTCAGGACTTTGGCGACCGGCCAATGCATAAGGATGATTATGCACTTGACACACAAATGGACTTGTGGCATGATTATCTCACCATGAACCTCATAGACGTAACCAAATCCTTTGCGACAGAAGATCAATGCCTAGATTGCCTAGAGGGTATGCGCTGGCCCGATGGCGTGCGCTGCCCGGTGTGCGGGAATGACAAAATCTCTCGCGTGACCCGCGAAGCCAAGAGCAAGAACAAGCGCACCCGAATTTATACCTGCCTAGAGAAAACCTGCAAACAGCAGTTCTCCGCGACCGCTGGAACTGTGTTTCATAACTCCCACTTGCCCCTGACCAAATGGTTCATGGCAGTCGCTATCGTGATGGACGCGAAAAAAGGCATGAGCGCATTGCAGCTTCAAGAGCACCTCGGGATCGGGAGTTATCGAACCGCGTGGTACATGGTTCATCGAATCCGTAAGGCAATGGTAGAGCTTTTCCCTACTAAGCTTTCAGGCATCGTGGAAGTGGACGAAACGTACATTGGCGGCAAAGCAAAGCGCCGTGGCATAGCACGCAAGCCGCGACCAAAGAAAGACATGGTGATCGGGATGCGTGAGCGCGGCGGTCGCGTGCGGTTCTTCCACGTTCCGAACCTGAAAGCCGACACAATGAAAAAGCTTTTGGATCGCCACGTCTCACCTAGCAGCAAACGCATTATCACCGATTCGGCCATCATCTACGATTTCGCGATGGATAAAGACTTTCAGAAGAAACACGAATCAGTGAATCACAGCCGCGAATGGGTTAAGCCGGGAGATATAGACATTCACACGAACACGATTGAATCCGCATTCTCGCTGCTCAAGCGCGGCCTGATAGGCTCATTCCATCGCGTGAGCATAAAGCATTTGCATCGCTATCTTGCGGAGTTCGAGAATCGTTTCAACATGCGGAATGCGGCAGACCGATTCGAACAGACTATGCGCCGGATGCTCACTACAGAGCAGATGGAATACAAGCAACTCACTGCTGATTCGGTTGAGGCTTAGGCGGTATTATCGTCGCGGATGTTTTCTTCTCGCCCGTCTTGAGGCTCTCGCGCTTAGACGGCTTCTGCTCAAGAAGCTTGCGGAGCAAAGTCTCAAATTTCTGCTTTTCAACTTTCATCTCTGGCCCTTTTTTTATGTTAAGCGTTTTCTGGGTCTGCCTTCCCTAGCATCCGGCAGATAACTTCGTTGAATTGGCCTTTGTCGGTTTTCATTTCTTCAGTCATCATATCACTGCCATTTTTTCGGCAATTTCTCACGTTCGTAAATTCTCTCAACATCTGGTTTATGGTCTTTTGTACGCTCGTCTAGTATCTCCGTGACAAATTGCTTTAACGTCTTTCGCGCCGCTCCTGCGACCGAGTTTACTCGCCAAAACAGCTCATCCGGCACTCGAATATTTAACTGCTGTGAGAGGGTTCGATTTGGCGGAATTCTCTTTGCCATGCGTCCATGGTTCCGAACCTAAAAAATGACTTGCATCTGTGTGGCTATAAAGCTAGATTAATAGCCACGGGCTCTCAAGGGCCAAAGTCTAGTGTCCTGAGTTGGCTAACCACAACCCGTAGGGGTTGCAAGGTTGTGCGGCAGAGACTAAAGTTTAGCGTTCGACAGCATGCGATGAATCGCAGGCAGAAGTTCTTTTAAACTGGATGGAGCGGAGAGGGCGGGAGTCGAACCCACAGAACCCCGGCTAGGGAGTCATCAGATTATAAGTCTGCTGGGCTTGCCACATGCCCAACCTCTCCGACAAAATAAAAAGGGGCCTCAAGTCGTGGTCTTGGACACCGCAACTTGAGGAGTCACTGCGGGCACTTTGGGTTTGGAATCCCAGAGGCCCAGCCGGGTGTCCTCGCCAAAGGTTTTCACCCGAATGCTCCAATAGTAGCTCTCTTCTGACCGAAATCAAGCAAGATGTTTAAAACAAGTTGGGAGATTCATGTTTTGGGCAGTGGTTTTGCCTGTGGATTACAAGTGTCGAAAAAGGTGCCCCTGCCGTTAGGTGCTAACTATGCGTCTTTGGAGGCGCACTCTTGGCGGAAGTTGGATTGCGGACCCGTTCTGCGCTAAGTTTTCTGTTGAGGATCCCTTTCAGGCGGATCAACAACTCATGATCAACTCGCTCATAACTTCTCAGATTGATGGTTTCTATGTCGTCGGACATGATTAAGAAAGCATGTCCCGGAATCTGCTTCCAGTNNGTCATCTGTATTGGGTTTCTCGTCTGTCTTAGATCCTTGGGAATATCTTTTCAAATCGTCAAGGAACTTCTCCCGCAGATAACGGAAGGGTTTTGTAAGGAGCAGTCCAGATAATGTGCCGTCTGGCTTCAGCATCAACTCTTCTATCGTGCCGCGATACAAAATATCGCGTTTGGTCATGACATCTACCCGAATATCAACAGCCTTTCTATGCGAGATGCTTTTTAGCAAAATATGCCATGGAGAAATTCGGGGAAGAACAAATGCGGCAAGGACCTTCCGAGAGAATGGGTGTTTGCTGAGCCATTTTGAATTTCTTATTTCACCATAATTAAAGATCAATATATTGATGCTTAGCGCATACACAATCAGCAGAGAATACAATTTCCAAGCTATCGACCAAAATAGCTGAGCAACGATCTTTGCGGAGTGGAAAAATTGTGGAGTATGGTCGTCTAAATACTTCTGGCTGAGGATTGCGGCGAGGTATATTTGGAGGTCGGATTTTACTTCGGCCCAGACTTCGCCATGTAGAGTCGTAACCCAGATTACGGCAATGCAGAATGGAACTGCGGCGGTGATGATGGCCCGACTAATTTCCTCTGAGCTTGTTTGCTGAATGTTGCGCCGTGGAACAACGAATCCGAGAATATAGCGGCTAATGAGGTCAGGACCGAGAATGTAAACGGCGGTAATGAGGGTGAGGGTTAAGGCAAGCATTACGCCGCGCGCAGAATGATCGGTTCTCCGTCTAAACTGGGAATGACACTTTCGCCCTTTTGCTCAAGCTCGGCAAGAATTTGAGCCCGGTTTTCTACGACATAGCGTATAACTTCTTCCCGGCTGCGATTCCGACCGTCTTCGAGAAGGGAAAGTAGGCGCTCGATTTCTGCTCCGCTCATTAGTAACATGATGCGCTTGGAGCCTAGTCGGATGCAAGAGAAAACGGCCGGAAGTCAAGCAAACATTGGTAACCAGCAGTAATGATTCTGGTACAATTCCCGGCTTCCCCAGAAAGAGAGTCCACCAATGGCTCTGTATCTGATTAGCTACGACATCAAAAGTTACGACAAAGATGAATATCCGAATCTTTGGGCCAAACTGGAACAAATTGGAGCCGTGAAAATCCTTTTCTCTGAGTGGGTGGTTATTGACGACGTTGGAAAAGCAAATGACATTTACTCTTCGATTGCACCATGCGTCGTAGCCAGCGACCGCCTGCTAATCCAAGAATTAACAAAAGATGCTCAGTGGGATAAGCTGTTAATCTCCGACGAGGCTTTCCGAAAACTTCTCGCTCACGCCAGAGGTTAAACATCGAGCGCCGCCATCCGGCTTCTTTAGTTCATGGCAGTCCGTGGGAACGGAAATCGGCTCTGGCGGTAGTTCTGCCCTGTCACGGCTCTTTGACTTTGTCATTTTCGCCTCATGTGTGTCAAGTGCATAATCATCTGCATAAGTCGTTGATTCTAATATACCGGGGTAGGGGAGGGGGGTGGGGGGTACCTGCGTGGTGCAACTACCCATTCGGCCTTCGCACCAGTCTGTAGAATCTTATGCCGCCCAGACGATTCCCGGATCCGGCGGAGTTGCCGGAGGGCTTTCCCTGTCAGCCGGAGTTCCTGAGTGACGCGCAAGAGCAAGAGGAAGAGTGGCCTTTTCCTTTTGCACTCATTTCCCCACTCTACGGATTCGTAGGAGGGCTCAATAGCTCACAATGCTCGACACACTT
>PLBX01000470.1 GCA_003135495.1 Acidobacteriaceae bacterium
AAACTCAGCCGTGCGATCGCGCACCGGTTCGAACCTCCGTTCGGTGTGCTTGGAAACAAGATTCGTTACTTGATTCCGGATCCGAAGAAGGGAACTTTGGTGTGGCACGGTCAGGTGGCGCGACCGAAAGGGGTGGGAAATCCGGCAAGGAGAGTTGTTGAATGGAATGTGCCGCTGTCAGCGAATGAGGAAGCCGATTTCCGACTGATTGTGCCTTTTGGAGTAATGGATCGAACAGCGGCCAAAGAAGTCGCCGGGCTGAATAGCGATTCGTTGTTAGATGAAGCGCGGTGCTTTTGGAAGAACATCGTTGACGATTCGGCAGGAGCAATTACAACGGCGGACAGTTTTATGAATGACTATGCCGCCGCCGCCGTCGAGCAGACCATAGGACAAATCGGCTATCGCCATCAGGCCCGGGTGTGGATGTGCAAAACGACTCCAGCTTGGTACGAGCTCTACTGGCCGCCTTGTTCGGCCTGCGCTCTTCCCACACTCGATCTCCGAGGCCTGACGAAGTATTCCCGTCCAGTGCTTCAAAGCCTGATTGACACGCAGACGGATCGGGTCGAAAACCTGACAAAGGAGCATAGACCGAAGAAGGGAAAAACTATCCGAAGCGAAGGGTTTGCGAGCGTGCCGGGTTTCCTGGGAAATTTAGGGAAATGGACCATGAATACGCTACTCCTAAGTCATGGACTGGGACTCTGGGCGCTGGCCTCCCATTACAGGATCACGCGCGACCGCGCATGGCTGGGCAAGGGCGCGGGATCGCGATTGGAAGCCATCGTCGCGGCCTGCGACTGGCTTGCCGTCCAGCGCAGACGGACAATGCGAGAAGAAAACGGGCGAAAGGTTCCACAATGGGGACTGTTGCCTGCGGCAGCGGCGCACGACTGGATGTCTGGCTATACGATCTTCAACGATGCCTATTGCATCTACGGGATGATCGAGGCTGTTCGACTGCTACGCGAAATCGGCCATTCGAAGGCCGAGGAATTGGCTCGAGAATTGAATGAGTATCGGGCGTGCACGCGAGAGCGTTACCGAGAGGCACGCGATAGGGCTGGCCGGGTTCCTGCGCCGGACGGTTCAGAATTGCCTTATGTGCCGCGCGAAATCAACGAGTTGGATTGGAGGCATACGGACTGGACATATACGGGCTACGGTCCACTTCGGGCCGGTGCGTGGGGAGCGTGGGATCCGCATGACAAGTTGGTTGACCAGGCGTTGAACTTTCTGGAAGCAGGAATGCCAAAAGGGAAGGGATTTTNNTCTCCGGGAAAGACAAATTCGGCCACACCACCGCCGACAAAAATTTCGACGACATTGATGATCCCAAAGCCGGCCGGCATTTTCTCTGGAAGCATTACGTCGAATACGAAACGGCATTTCCTATTGGTCTCGACCTATTCCTTCAGCGCGACGACCTTCCGCGGTTCTTTGAGTGGTTTTTCAACAACATGTCCATCGTCGTGCACCAGGGTTTTCGCGTGGGGGTGGAATCGCTCGATGGCGTACCCTCGGAAACTCCCGGCGAAGCGCTTCGATGGCGCGCGATTCGTGGCATGTTTGTAAACGAACGAGGCGGATTTGACGGCTCACAGCAGTCCTTGTGGCTGCTNNTGGCTCAAACCGGGCGGGCATCTTGCAGTGAAAGAGATGGGCACGCATTTTGGTGGTCACGTTGATCTCGACATTGAATTTGCTCGGGACCGGAATTTAATCGTGGTTTCGGCCTCCCTCGACTTGGAGGTTGCTCCCGCTGAGATTCGCATGAGGCTGCGTTCCGATGACGGACGCCCAATTGTTAGAGCACAGATCAATGGAGTTGACACTACGGTCCTGGAGGGTGACACGATCAAGCTCCCGGATCGCGTCCATGGGGAATATCGCGTTGTTGGATACTTTCCGGATAAGCAGTAGCACCATTACCAAACGCATTTCTTGGGCCGCCGTTCCCAAGATAGGAGAGTTGAGGGGTTGAGGAGAATCGCATGCACTATGACGCTGCAATGTTGGACATCGGCCGCGAAAAACAGATATTCGTCGACGACTTGATCATCGAATCCATTGAAAACGTCTGTCGAACCTGGCATCAGCCTGTCCGGGCAACTGAGGACCCCATCATCTTCAGCGACCAAGCCTGGGAGAAAATTACATACTTTACCTTTAACAGCTCGCAGGTGATTCGAGATCCGAAGGATGGTCTGTTCAAATGCGTATATCAGAGTATGGAACTATCGTCTCAGAGTGGCGAATCGCCACTGGGCACGATCGTCTCCCATCTCCTTTATGCCGAGTCCGAAGACGGCATCCATTGGCGCAAATCGTGTTTTGACATTTATAAAGTGAATGGGAAGAGCACGAACATCATCATCCCGAATGCCATGATCATCTCATACGTGCTTAATCCGCATGAAAGAGACGAAACCAAACGCTTCAAGGCTCTGTACCTCAGTTACCTTCCCCGGAATGGCGAAGAGGCAGATCGCGTGGTAGCGGCGACGTCCGGCGACTTAATCCATTGGACCAACTTGCCGGAACCGCCTGTCTTCGGACGCGCGGGTTCCCGCAAGGGCGACGCCAATGGGCTTTATTACGACCCAGCAGGGAGAATCTACGTACTGAATATGCGTCACTATGACATCCAAGCGGTGGCGACCAACCTTAACAATCCTGTCTTAAAAGAATGGTGCATATGCCCGCCGTACTATCCTCTAGACTGGTCGCGGGGCAACAAGCGGCGAGTCTGGCAGTCGGAAAGCTCTGATTTGATCCATTGGTCAGAACCTTACTCGATTCTCACTCCCGAGGACGGAGAAGACGGCTTGGACGAGACATTCTACGGGTTCTGCCAGTTTCCAGTTGGCAGCATAATGATGGGATTTCTTCCCATTTTCGACTACGTGTCCAACACCATGCGATCGAGACTTGCTTACAGCCGTGACGGCAAGACCTGGCATCACTTGAACAAGCGCCAACCGTTCCTGCTCCCGCGGGGCGACGACAAATGGGATGCCAATATGGTGACGCTTTCTCACGGACCCATCGAGGTCGGCAACGAACTGTATATTTACTTCGGGGGGGCGAGCAACCACCATGACTGGTGGATAACCGGTGCTCGCGAAGGCTTGCAAGTGCCGGAGGCCACCGACAGGAGCAAGGTCAACTACGCAATGGGCTTGGCCAAGCTGCGGATGGATGGATTTGTATCGCTGGATGCCAAGGCGCCCCGACGCGGCATTCTGATCACGCGGCCGGTGATCTCTGAAGGCATGCAGTTGATCGTTAATGCCCGCTGCCAAACTGGAGGGTCTATCGCCGCCGAAGTGGTGAACATGCGCGACGAGGTCTTCCCCGGCTACTCACGTCAAGAGTGCGACGTATTCAAGGGCGACAAGGTCAGGCACGCTTTTTCCTGGGGAGGAAAGACCGAACTTCCGCCTGTTCCCGCTCGACACCCTGAATATCCAAAACCGGAGTTCGAACGCTACCGCAAGTTCCGATTTTACATGGAAAACGTGGAGCTCTATTCCTTGACGATTGCTTAATTCTCCGCCTCAAGATGGGGCGATCATGCTGATCGTGTTAGGGAAGATTAGGAACGTTGAATGGCACAGGCAAGAGACGAAGAATGGCGCGGCAAGGTCGGCAAAATGAGCGAGGAAGAAATCACCGAGTTTCTTTCCGGAAATCCATTCTGCAGAATTGCATGTCTCGATGATGATGGCTGGCCGTATGTCGTGCCTTGCTGGTTTGAATACAGCGACGGCGGTTTCTACATCGTTCCACGCGAAAAATCGGCTTGGGCGCGCTACATCCAGCGAGATGGTCGTGTGTCCCTTTGCATCGACGACACGACGATATACAACAATCGCGTCATAGTGAAGGGCGAAGCCACCATTCTTGAAGAAGCAAATCTGGGAGGACGCTGGGTGGAGATTGCGCGCCGGATGTCGGTGCGGTACCTAGGCGAGCACGGCCCGGACTATCTGGAGCCGACCCTCACGGAACCGCGCTGGCTGCTGTTTGTAAATCCCGTAAAGATGATTACATGGCACGGCGTGGACTGGGCCGAACGCTACAAGCACTCCAAATGACAGCAGGAGATCCGTGATTTCTCCAGGTCAAACAAACCGGCGCGACTTCCTGACAAAGGCGTCTCTGTCTCTTGCCGCCATTTCCCAGGCCGGAGCGCAATCGCGTGCGAGCCAGGGTGAAGCGTTCCGAGTTGGTTGTTTGAACGTCCACAACTATTCACATCTGCTTCCGCTATGGGCGCCGCTGATAAATCCGCGCCCGGGGAATAAGGAAATTGCGCTTACGGGCATGCGGATCACTCATTGCTGGGAGATTGATCCGGAGAGATCGGCGGAGTTCGCGAAGATGTACAACTGCGAAGCCGTCCGGAACTTCGACGATATGCTGGGCAAGGTTGACGGAATCATTTCCGGGGGGTATTACAACTATCCGTGGAACCACATTCTGCATGAGCCCTACCTCGAAGCGGGGTTGCCTAACCTGATTAATCGGCCGTTCGCCAATTCGCTTCTGAAGGCGCGAAAGATGATTGACACCGCGAGGAAAAATGGGAGCACTATCCTGTGTCCTTCCGCCTACGAGCATACAGACGCCATCGCGCGAGCGAAAGTTTGGGCGGCAGACAAGAAGATTCTGTGTTACTCCGCCACGAATGGGTTCGACGAATACCCGACTCATGGTGTTCATGGCGTGTACATGATCCACCGGGCAATCGCCGAAGCGAGTAACCCTATCAATTCGGTTGCTTATCAATCGCTGAATTGGTACAGCACACCGGGGGTTATGACGTTTGAGCATCACGACCAGAGCGGTAATCCGTTCTTCGGCACGCTTCATCATATCAAGGGCGCCTGGGGCACTCTGCAGGTCTACACACCACAAGAATACGGCGGAAAAGCGTTCGACATCCAGGCGGGGGTTGGGTTTCCGTTCAGTGCTACTGAGTTGTGGGCTCCGACCATTTGGGCGTATGAACGCATGGCGCGATATAAAGAGATGCCGGAGAGTTTCGACGACATCCTCGAAAAGACACGCGTGTTTCTCGCTGGCTTCAGGTCTGTGCTAGATGGCGGCAAGATAGTGCGTTTGGAAGAGGTTCCTGAGGATTGGGAAGCTCCTGTCGAGTTGCCGGACAAGGCGGGGGACCCCACGGTGGGTTTGTTCCGGAAGATGTTCGGATAGCGTAGCGCACTCCTCCCGAGCAGAATGCTGCCGATCAACGGCCAGATTTGCTTCTCCATTTTTCTTCCTTGATTCCTCGGGCGAGGCCCTAAACGCTCAATGTCAATGTTCCTCCGTCGACCGGAAAATTCGTTCCTGTAATAAAAGATGATTCATCGGAGCACAGAAAGCAAGCCAAGAAGGCTACTTCTTCAGGTTTGCCCATGCGTCCGATTGGCTGTGCGCGGGACAACTTTTCAAATACTTCCTTTTCCTTCCCCGAATAGTTCTTTTGGAGATATCCGTCCACAAAAGGCGTGTGGATTCTTGCCGGGGAGATGCTGTTGCACCGGATATTGTAGGGCAGATAATCCTTCGCGACCGAGTAGGTCATGGCCAGGAGGGCGCCCTTGCTCATCGAGTATGCAAACCGGTCGGCTAGACCTATCATTCCGGCGATAGAAGCAATGTTGAGAATCACGCCGCTGCGGCGCGCCTTCATGTGCGAGATGCAACTCTGCATGCAGTGGTAAGCGCCTTTGACATTCACCCGGAAGATACGGTCGAGATCGTCGTCAGTGGTCTGTTCGAGGTTGCCTACGTGAGAGATTCCAGCGTTGTTGACGAGCACATCAATTCCGCCATTCCGGCAAAGTTCTTCGAAGACGCCAAGCACGCTGGACTGAGAAGCGATGTCACACTGGTGCGCGCTTGCCAGTTGGCTTTGTGCCCGAATGTTTTTGGCCACCAATTCAGCGCGGGTGATGTCCGAGTCCAAAATGCGAACAGACGCGCCGCGGGCCGCAAACAACTCGGAGATAGCCTTGCCGATTCCGCTTCCGCCACCGGTAATGACTGCGACCTTGTTCCGCAAGTCCGACATGGAGCCCAGCGTCCTATTTCAAAATTAGCGTCGACCTAACCTGTTCGTTCAACGGCCTCATCGTAGCTGCACGTATTCTGTTCTTCGTGTATTCGCAGTTTATAGCCGCATGTAGCCGTTTCTGGAACTGTCTGCTTAAGACTGCTGGTTCAAAATTTACCTTAAGCGTCCGGCAACTATTCTGCCGTCCAGTCAAACGAGTACAAACGAGTCCGGTTGAGATAAAAGCGTGCTCGAATCTCATCGACAGGGCATCGGTCGCCACCCTTCCAGCGAATCAACGCGGATTCACTGTCTCCTTTGAATGTGGTGCAGTCGGCGCGACTGAATCCAGGAATGGGTTTTTCATCGGCCCCGACATCTTCTGCCAGCGGTCCCTCTCGACCCGGAATCGACTTCCCGTGCAAAAGTTCTACCTGCAGCGAACCATCTCGAACGGTTACCGCGTTCACGCGCAGACGCTTTCCACCGACAGAAAGCGGTTTTGTTCCAAGCATGCCTTCGAGCGGTCCACCACTGGCAGTGACCGCGGCCCACAACCTGCCGGCCTTCCATGAGGCCCGGCACCCGGCACAGTTGAAACCCGTCATACCTGCGTTGGGTGAGTATGCGTCCTGCTCTAAGCGAAGACCGGTAGGATAATGAGGCCACTGAAACTGCTTTCGGAAGCCTTGAACCAACTCCGTGGTCATGAAATCGTGGTGCAATCCCTCGCAACCCGCATAGTAAAAATAGAGTCGGCCATCGTGGTGGATTGGAGATTGTAGCGGCCAGATCATGCCTCCGCCGTATTCGCCAAGCTTGTTTAGCGGTACACATGGCCGGCGATCGGGGCGCCACCAATGCTTTCCGTCACGAGAAGCGGCGAATTGGATATCGATGGTCTGGGTGAGCAGGTGATATACGGCCAACATCCCGATATAACCACCGCGTTCGGGAACAGTGTCCAATTCCATGAACTGGGTGTCCTGCGGATCCATCCAATCCGGCGTAATAACGGGTTCGTATCCGGACCAGTTGCTTCCATCCTCGCTCGTGCGAATGACAATAATTCGACAGTCACCGACAGACACGTCATAGGGCACCAACCCACCGGGAGGAACCGGGAGAATTCCTTTGTAGTAACTTCGATAAGTTCCGTCCGCCAGTTGGTGCACGAGAATGCTGTCGCGTGTTTCGAGCGACAATTTCTCCCACGCTTGCCAGCGTTTGCCATCGGCGGAATGGTAGCGATATACCCCTGAAGTACTCGCCGTTTTCCCTTCGGGCAGCGGAAAGCCGCGGACGATCGATCGCGGACCCTCTTTCTCGGGATAACGAAGCAAATACATCTCATAGCGCCAATCGGGCTCGGCGTCGGGGTGAACAATGATGGAAGGGTGCTGGCACAGACCACCTGAATCAAGATCCAGAAGGATATTGCTCTTTGTTTTTCCTTCATGTAATGCGATGTCCAGTTCGGGTCTGGTCCAGCGAACACCGTCCTCAGATTCAGCATAAGTAAGAATGCGGCTGGAAGTTACGCCGCCGAGCGGCTTGCTCAGATACCAAGCCTTCCACAGCTTGTCGAAGGGATCCACCATCACGCTTCCGTGCAAGAAAACGCAGGCGGAATCCCAGGGATATTTCGGTTCCACGAGAGGATTGTTAGGATCTTCCTCGGCGGGCTCAACTCGCCAAGCAATGTTGCGTCTCTCCAGAAAATCTTCACTCATCAGGAATGAGAATTGTTGTTTTTCATTCGCGACGTAAGGGGGCAAGACGGTGGGAGCGGAGTTTTTCTTGGTTGCAGCCTTCTTTGCCACTAGCTATCCTCCTGGGATGTCAGTCAATGGGGCAATCGAGATCGATGAGACGGATGTGATTGCCTGTTCTTGTTTATTCCGAATAGTTGATGGTTCCAGATATCACGCGCAGAACAATTGATCCAGAGATGTGTTGCGAGCTTTCCGCGCCCGTTCCCCGAAACCGCGGCACCTGGGACAGCCGTGCAGAAGACGAACAAGACATCCGCAGTCTTACATCATAGGGTCGCCATGTACTTCCACTTCTGTCGTGTCCACGCCGGCTGACTCCGGCAAGGGCAGCCGCCCGGTCCAGTTGGCCCAGCCCCAGAAGAGCGCCGTACTCGAGCTCAGCAGCCCTGCAATGGTACCGATTGTGCGCGGGCTGTGGTGCGTAGAAGCGATCCCCGCACCCATCATGGAGATCATCATCATGGTCCAAGTGAGCGTTTCCATTGTGGCAAACACTCTGCCGCGATACTGATTTGAGACAGTGCGCAGCAGAAACGAGTAGTTCATGACTGAATTAACGGCCATGCCAGCGCGGGATAGAGCGATAAAAAGCAGGGCCAACCCAAATCGTTGCGTCCTGCTAAACAGCACGTAAGCAGTACCGTACACGATGTAGTTCATAAACACTGTCAACTTGTAACCCGCGAACGATAGACGCCTCCCGAACGAGTTTGCGAAAGCAGCCCCCACGAGCATTCCGAGCCCGGCGGAGCCCCAAATCAGGCCGATGCCCGGGGCACCACGGTTGAAGACGATCTCACCGAAGAGCGTGAAGAGGATTTGCGACGCGCCGCCTCCAGTCGCCCAACCGACTGCGAGCAAAGCGATGGCAAGAACGAGTGGGACGGAACGCATGTAGCGGACTCCTTCGCGATATTCATGCCAGGGCCGAAAAATGTCCGCCTCGGTCAGGTTTTTCCGCTCGACACGGAAGGCCCCTTGTGGGGGAGCTCGCAAATTCGAGATCGCCCATGCCGAAAAAACGAACGAGAGAGCATTGAACACAAACGCCCAGGTGTAGCCAACAGCAACCACAATTGCTCCCAGAAGAGTCCCAATTGTCACCGCTGTCCACTGCGTGATCTGAGTGAGCGAGTTCGCCGTGTGAATCTCTTCTTTGTTCGCGATGGTGGGGAGAATCGCGGAACGCCCCGCAGTAAAGAAGGGTGAAGCTACCATCAGCAGCGCACTGAATACGTACAACAACCAAGCCTGCTGTTTGGTAACGCTTAGAATGAATCCAAGCGCGACGACTGCGCGCGTCAGATCGCTTGCGATCATAATCTTTTTGCGGTCAAACCGGTCGAGGAGCACGCCTGCCAGCGGGCCCACTATTATTGCCGGAATCGCGCGAGATAGCATGACGGCGGTCACCACCAGGCCGGAGTGCGTCAGCGCCATGGCCAGCGCGAACACGGCGATGTTGTTAAAGTTATCGCCTATCTCGCTTACCACCTGTCCGATCCAGGTGTAGCGGTAATTGCGATTCTGACGCAGGAGCTCGAGGAATTCGCGCATCAGTCGAGAGGGCCTTCGCTACAGCTTAATTTTGTTGCTGCTTCTGCGATGAGATCCCGCAGGAGCAAGCTGTCAGCTAGCGACAAATCCCTCCCATCCGCAAACCGCAAGGCGTCGCCCCTTCGATGTCAAGGCATGGCCGCCGCCGATAGTACAGCTTGCATCGGTTCATCGACGGGTGGACATGGACTTCACAAGCGCTTGGAGCCTCCTTGCTCGACCGCGTATTCGATGCGGAAAGCAAGTAGGGCTAAGGGACTTCCTGATGGAAGCTGAAAATATACTGTGAAATATATATAACGGTAAACCTGAGTTGTCAATTTTATTTATTTTTATTGCGAATTAGATATTGATAAATCAGGCTGATATCTGTAATAGTTACGCATCTGTAAAGTAAAGTGCCGAATCATAGAACTCTACAACACTGTGGGGAGCGCAGGATCGCGGGCCGGGGAGCTCGAGCTTGCGGAGCGCACTAGAGTTGAGCTGCGGGCACAGTATTTTCTGCAGGAGTCGGTCGAACAGAACTCTGGATCGGTGGGTGCTCATGAAGCGGCCGCGCATACCCGGGACAACAGTGGGGATAGTGGCGAACCCGGCCTCTGGGCGCGATGTCCGGCGACTCGTGGCGCGTGGTTCCGTGTTCCCGATCGCGGAAAAGTGCAACATGATCGTGCGGCTGCTGGCCGCGTTGGGTTCAACGGGCGTGGAACGGACGCTGATCGCACCGGATCGCGGCGGAATTACCGAGCGCCTGCGGCGGGCCACCGGCATCGGTGCCCTTAGTGAACTCGGCACACAGGCAGCGTTTCTAGATATTCCAGTGGAGGATGGACCGATCGATACAGTTCACGCGATCGAACGCATGGTCGCCTTAGGCGTCAGCGTAATTGTGGTGCTGGGTGGCGACGGGACACAGCGGTTGGCAGCGCGCGCGTGTGGGGAAACACCGATTCTTGCGCTCTCTACCGGGACGAATAACGTATTCCCGGAAGTGAGGGAAGCCACCATCGCCGGATTAGCCGCTGGGTTAGTGGCAACCGGCCGTGTCACCACAGCGGAAGGAACTGTGCGTAACAAGATGTTGTGGGTGGAACTTAAGGGTGGACGGCAAGACATGGCAGTAGTAGATGTATCCATCTGCAGCGATGTGTGGGTTGGCGCGAGAGCCGTGTGGCATCCTGAATCGATCAGCCAGATTTTTGTAGCCTTTGCCGAGGCGGACGCGATTGGACTATCGTCGATTGCCGGGCTGCTGCACCCAGTTTCGCGCAGTGAAGCGTGCGGCCTACGCGTCGATCTTGCGCCGCTGGAGACTGCGCGAGCGATTTTGCACGCTCCCATAGCGCCAGGCCTGGTGGCGCCAGTGGGAATCGCGGCCGTGTCAGAGTTTCGTCCCGGAGTACGCCAGGCGGTGAGGCTGGCGCAAGGAGTCATCGCGCTCGACGGTGAACGCGAGCTCGCTTTCACCGCGGGCGATCAGGTGACCGTCCGTCTTGACAGGCACGGACCGCTCACGATCGACGTGGATAAGGCGATGGCCACTGCTGTCCGTAACGGGCTTTTTTTGTCAGAGGGGGAGATCAGATTCGATGAGGAGGGAGTCGTACATGAAATTGGACAGGTCGGAGCTACTGCGGGCATACCGGACCATGAAGGTCATACGGGAGTTCGAGGAGCGGATTCACGTCGAATTTGCCACTGGCGAGATACCGGGGTTCGTCCATCTGTACGCTGGTGAGGAAGCGATCGCGACCGGTTTCTGCATGAATCTCGACCAGCGCGACAAAATCACCAGTACTCACAGGGGCCACGGCCATTGTCTCGCCAAGGGATGTGATGTGCGCGGCATGATGGCCGAGGTCTACGGCAAGAAGAGCGGTCTGTGCGCGGGCAAAGGAGGCTCGATGCACATTGCCGATCTTGCGAAAGGAATGCTGGGCGCCAACGGCATCGTGGGCGGAGGGCCGCCGCTGGCCTGCGGTGCCGCGCTTGCCGCGAAGAGGCTACGGACCGGGGGTGTGGCGGTGGCGTTCGTCGGCGACGGCGGCGCGAATCAGGGAACTACTCTCGAGAGTCTCAATCTCGCGTCGATCTGGAAGCTGCCCTGTATCTTCGTCATCGAGAACAATGGCTACGCGGANNGCTACGTCTTGCAAGTACTCCGGCGCGTGCCACGATTTTGCCGACCGAGCGAGTGGCTTCAATATGCCGGGAGTGACCGTCGACGGGCACGATTTCTTTGCGGTCTACGAAGTCGCCTCCGAGGCGGTGCGACGTGCTCGGGAAGGAGGGGGACCGACGCTGGTCGAGTGCAAGGTAAGCCGGTACTACGGCCACTTCGAGGGGGACGCGCAAACCTACAGAGCGGCCGACGAAGTTAAGAAAATCCGTGAAGCGCGAGACTGCCTCATGAACTTCGCTGAGAAGGTTACTTCGTCAGGACTGCTGACTCGCACCGAACTCGAGCAGATCGACCAAGAGGTGTTGGCCGTGATCGAGGATTCGGTTGGGAAGGCCAAGGCAGCACCCAAGCCGCCCGCGGTGGACCTTCTCACCGACGTGTACGTTTCGTACTGATCCCCCGGAGGCGAGACCATGGATAGGAAAATCAGCTTTCAGCAGGCGATCAACGAAGCGCTGGCGCAAGAGATGGAACGCGATCCCAGAGTCATCGTCATGGGTGAGGACGTCGCCGGCGGATGCGGCACGGACGGACAGATGGATGCATGGGGAGGGGTGCTGGGTGTCACCAAAGGACTTTGGGATAAGTTTGGAGACCGCGTGATGGATACACCAATCACCGAATCCGCATTCGTCGGCGCC
>PLBX01000398.1 GCA_003135495.1 Acidobacteriaceae bacterium
ATCGCGGCTAGCCGCGATCTGACTGAACTTAAACCAGCCGGAGACTAACTCCCAGCTTGGTACAAAAATGCTGGGCCCTTCAACGACGACTTCAACTAGCAATCCACTTGGTACAAAAGATCGGTCAGGTCATGGCGAACCCATTCACCGGAACTTATACAGCTCCGGCCAGCAATGGGGTGTTTCCCGCCACTCTCACTAGTCAGGTCTTCGACTTTTCGCCATTCGCGGCGGACTTTTTTATCGCTGACCAAACTCACGGTTTTTTCGTCGAAACCGATCTTTTAAACCCGATTGCGCCCTCCGGTGTCGTTTCTTTCGGCTATTTCGCGGCCAGGACCCCGGTCTGCTCAGGCTGTCCCTCGGCTGCAACCTGCGGGTGATGCCTTTGGTGCCAACGAGTTCCCTCCAGGAGCTTCGCCTTCACTCGAAATTAACTGGACCGTCACATTCTGGTAACAATCCTCAAGTATTTCTGAATGCGCTCCGAGAATCGATTGTGACCGGGCGGCTACGATTGGATGTCTAGGGAAAGACCGGAGTCGGACTTTCATTACCACGATCAGATCGAGCGGCGGAAGCCGCGAGCCATATCCCCAAAATGATGAAATTTGCCGAAGCAACCTCGAAGACCGGATGGCGCGACCTTATTTATATAGTTGAAGACGATCAAGACCTATCACAGCTTATCGGTCATAATCTGAACGCCGCCGGATACGACGTTTCGAAGTTCTTGTCGGGTGCAAATGTCATTCAATCCGCGGAAATGAACCCGCCTTCGTTGTTTTTGCTCGACATCATGATGCCTGGAATCAACGGCTTCGACCTCTGCCGCCAGATCAGGCAGCACGACAGATTACTCGTCACCCCCATCATTTTTCTTTCCACCAGAACTGACGAGAACGACCGCCTTCAGGCTTTTGACGCGGGCGCTGACGCGTATATGACCAAGCCGTTTAGCCCTAGAGAACTGATCGCGCGCATTCGCAACATCATCCGCATTCAAAAACTGGTTCCGGGCAAGGACATTCTGCGGGTGGCCGATATCGAAATGAATCTCGCTTCCATGACCCTGCGAGTTGGAGGAACCACCATACCCACCACCGTCAGAGAGTTTCGCCTTCTCGAATACATGGTTAGAAATCGAGGGCATGTATTTACGCGAGATCAGTTGCTTGACGCAGTGTGGAAGGACGGTTGTTTCGTGACTCCGCGATCGATCGATGTGTTCGTGCGTCGTTTACGAGAGAAGATTGAGAGCGATCCACGGCACCCGTATTATTTAAAGACACATCGTGGAATTGGGTATCGCTTCGAAGCCACCAACTAACCATGAATCGTAAACATTCACATTCTGGATTCACCAGACGGTACCAAGCGTTAACGAACCGATAGCTTATCCCGCATAAAGTCATCTTCCCTTAAATCCATCAGACAACCTCTAATGAATGGTCGTGTCTGGAAGCTAGGGAATCCGGTTCTCTGTGCGGAGAATGCGAAGCACCACTAATCACGCGTGGTTTTCTTCGCGAGTGTGATCCACCGCCACGCCTTCTTCTTCTGGTTGGCCTTTTTTCCTGCTCGCAAGATTCTTGATCGCTTCCACTATCTCTTGGTGCCTATGCTGACGATTCCGGTATGCCTCTCTATCGCTGTCGGTTTTTGGTCCGGCCTCGTATTCGCCATCTAGTTGCTTCATCACCGATAGCTCCTTTAGCAAATTTAGTGTCTCTTTCGATTCCTGGCTAGCCATTTGCTTCTCCCGACATTATTTTGAATGGATTTATTAAATCGCTTCCAGGCTTTTTCCTTTTGTCTCTGGCAACATTGTTAATGTAACGATGACGCCGATAGCGCTGGCGATGGCAGCAGCGGATTCCGCGCCTAGCAGCCCTTTCCACTGCAGCAAATATGGGAAGATGAAGACGCCGGCGAAGCCGCCCAGCTTACCCATGGCAGCAGCGATCCCGTGGCCGGTGGTGCGTACGCGAACCGGGAAAACTTCGGAAGGATAAACAAATGTGGTCGCGTTAGGGCCGAAGTCGGTAAAGAAAAAGCTGAGTCCGTAAATGATCAGAAACGGCGTCGCCATTTTCTGCAGGTGGGGGACGAAGGCGAGCAAAAGAAATGCTGCGGTCATCATTGCAAACCCGAGGGCTTGTATTGTTTTGCGGCCGAGGCGATCCATGGTAAACGCCGCGATTGCATAGCCAGGAGCGGCGAACACGGCGAAAAATCCCAATTGGTTAGAGTCTTTTGCAACAACGTGTGATCGCTATTCAACGCAGAGAGAACCATCGGACTGGAAACGGTATTGCCGTAGTAGGCCGCATCCATTAAGAACCACGCTGCGCTTGTACCAACCAATCGCAACAGTAATTTATTGTCATTGAACAGGCGATGAAAGCCGTCCCAAAAAGAGACGGAGCGCTTCGATTTGTCAAAGTGTGCAGCGTTCGAAAGACGGCCGTGTTGATCTTCCTGCTTGGCCGCAGCGGTTAAGTACCGGGGAGTTTCCTTCAGATGCCGACGTTGCCAATAAACTGCCATAGCTGGCACCGCACCAAAAGCAACCAAGATTCTCCAAATCAAATCATGAGACAGATGTGTCATGAGAAGGGCGGAGGCGAATAGTGGTCCAAGGATCAAACCTGCCGCCTGCATGGTGAAGACTAACGTCACCAGCATTCCGCGATGCGCTTTGCCCGCGTACTCGCTCATGATCGTCGCGGAGACTGGGTAGTCTCCGCCAATACCGATGCCGAGCATGAAGCGCAGTCCGATTAACCACCAAATATTCGGCGAAAAAGCACAGCCGATTGCGCCAGCTGCGAGTACCAAAACTTCGACGCCATAAATGTTTTTTCGTCCGAGCATGTCTGCGACTCGCCCAAACAATAAAGCTCCAAATGCCGCCGCCAGCAGCGCCGTCGAATCGACCAAGCTTTCTTCCACTTTTCCGATGTGCCATATCGGCTTCACCAGTGACATAACTACACCGATGATGAACAAATCATAAGCGTCGGTAAAAAAGCCCATGCCGGAAATCAGTATGATCTTCCAGTGGTGACTGGAAACTTTAGCGTTATCCATTTCGGAGAAATCAGAGACGTCTTCTTTTGCCATATCAGCTCTTGACATAACAGCACCTAGAGAACGTGAAAGAGAGATGTCAGATAGGGCCAAATGGATTGGTTAAAGTTTCGTGAATACTATGATTTGCTGGACGAAACGAAAAAAGCCGTCCGTAGGCGGCTAACGCATTTTCCTTAAATTATTTCGTTAAGCAGCAGAGCGCGTTTTTTCTTCGGACTTCTTATGTGCTTGGGTGGAGTGTTCATGGGCTCGTGTGGAGTGTTCGTGGGCCTGCTTTGAGTGTTCGCGCCCGGTTTTGTGGTCCCCTTTTTCGTGATGTTGCGCCGCTGTGCGATGGGCCTTGGCGGCGTTTTCGTGGTGTTCGGCTGCTTGATGATGTGCGTCTTTAGGCATAATTATTTTCTCCTGATGTAGAGTTTGAGTATTACGCGATTCGATGACTCGGTCGTGAAGCGGGTTGGCCCCGCCACGTTAAAGTTTCATACCGACGTCGGCCTGCAATTTGTAACAAACTTTTAACCAATTCCTTAACTGACGGAGGGCATCGAACCACGATGCGCTATCTGGTTTTAGCAACTGATTACGACGGAACCCTTGCGTCCCACGGCAATGTCAGTGCCGACGTAATTGAATCTTTGAAGTCGGTTTGCAGTTCGGGCCGAAAGCTCGTGTTGATCACTGGAAGGCATCTTCCAGATCTGATGTCTGCATTTCCGCAATTCGAAATATTTGATTTGATCGTCGCCGAAAATGGAGCTCTCCTTTATCGCCCAAAAACCAAAGAAGAAAAACTGCTCTGCAATCCGCCAGATGTTCGCTTCACGAAGCGTTTGCAGGAATTGGGAGTGAATGCGTCTGTTGGTCGCGCCATCGTTTCAACCTGGGAGCCCCATCAGGACGCAGTACTCCAGGCGATCCGCGAGCTTGGACTAGATATGCAGGTCATTTTCAATAAGGGCGCCGTAATGGTGTTGCCCGCCGGAATCAATAAAGCGACAGGGCTTGACGCTGCACTAAAAGAATTCGCCTTGTCATCGCATAATGTGGTTGGCGTGGGCGACGCGGAGAACGACCATTCTTTTCTAGCGAAGTGCGAGTGCTCGGTTGCTGTAGCAAATGCGCTCGACTCAATCAAGGAAAACTCAGATGTGGTGACGACTAGTAATCACGGCGCAGGGGTAAAAGAACTCATCGAACAGTTGATTGAAAACGATTTGCAGCGTTATGACGCTCGGCTTAAGCGGCATGCAATACCGCTGGGTATTCTCGGCGACGGCAGCGAAACGCCGGTAACGGTCAACGCCTATCGAAATAGCGTTTTGGTAGCTGGCCCTTCTGCGAGCGGCAAGTCAACTGCAGTTTCTGGAATTTTGGAAAGTCTTGCCGAACATCGTTATCAATTCTGTTTACTCGATCCGGAAGGCGACTTTGAAAATTTCGCCGGCGCATTAACTTTGGGGGGCACCAACGAACGCCCCGATCCGCGAACTGTGTTGAGAGCTCTGGACTCTCCGGACCAGAGTGTTGTGGTTAATCTACTGGGAGTTCCGTTTGCTGATCGACCCGAATTTTGTGCCGCTTTGCTTTCACAATTGCAGGAATTGAGATCGCGAACGGCGCGTCCTCACTGGCTTATCTTTGACGAAGCTCATCATCTGCTGCCGGCTGAGTGGTCCCAAGCATCGGGCAACATACCGCAGGCACTTGAAAATATCTTACTCATCACCGTGCATCCCGATCATGTCTCGCCCGCGATTCTTAAAGACGTGGACGTATTAATGGTGACGGGCAAATCTCCGTTGGAGACTTTAGAAGCGTTCGCTAGGGTTGTACAGATTGAAGCGCCGACAGGGGAAAACATCGATTTGGAAAAGGGCGAAGCACTGATCTGGTTCGCACACGAAAACAAGGCCCCCATTCGAGTGCGCACGATCCCCGGCGCGGCCGAGAGGCGCCGTCATCTGCGCAAATATGCCGAGGGAGAAATGGGCCCGGAGCTGAGCTTTTATTTTCGCGGCCCCGAGTCCAAGCTCAATCTGCGAGCCAACAATTTGAATGCGTTCGTTCAGTTGGCCGACGGGATCGACGACGAAACTTGGATGCATCACTTGAAGCGAGGAGAGTACACGCGCTGGTTCAAGGAAGTCATTAAAGACGATGATCTGGCACAAGTGGCCGCCGAAAGTGAAGAAGATGATGCGGTGTCGCCAGAAGAAAGCCGGAAACGAATCAAGCAGGCGATTGAGAAGCGGTACACAGCACCTGCTTAAGGGTAAATTCCTCTTTCGTTAGATTGGGGCGACTGACAGGGCCCGAATACGGCATTGCGGTATATATAGCGAAGTTTATGTTAGCTGATTCGTTTCGATAAGAGGGCTTCACTATCTGCGATCAGGCCACCCGAAATATAGCTGTCGCATCCAACGTTGCCGGAGAAAAAACTATGCGCAGCTATCTGCTTATCGGTACTTTTCTAGCGGTTTCTTTGACTGTAGTGGCAGCTCAACAAAGCGGTTCTGACAGTTCGTCGGATACCAAACATCAGTCCGTGACCCAAGGTTGCTTGAATAACGGATCGGACGGTTTCACGCTGTCGAGTGGAGGCACAACCTATATGCTGAGCGGCGATACCTCGCAACTTGCTGGCATGGCGGGAAAAGAAGTGAAAGTCACTGGAAATAAGGGCAACGCCAGCGAAACTTCAACTGGCGCATCCGGAAATTCGGGATTGGCAACATCGAATCCGACGGCTGGAACGGCGCCTACTATTAAGATAACGAGAATTTCTAAAGTTGCAGATCAGTATTCCAAGTAAAAAGTTCGATGAGCGGAAATTGGCCACTTCTCTAACGAGAGAAGTGGTCCCCGCCGCTACTTCCGCGGTGTGACACGGTGCAGTCCGAGCTCGTCCGCTGTCACTGACCTGAATCACCTCTCATCTTACGAGCTCTCGGTAAAGAGGCTACAAATTCGCACCAAGCCCGTGGGCCCCTTTTATATTCACTCCGGCTCACCAAATCCTTTTTTATAGCAAGATGCCTCCGACGACCCGGGCGAACTTCTCCGCCCACTATTCACGCTCTCGTAACAATCATTGAGCAGAGTTTCGCAACAATTAGGTCGCGTTTTAGGTAACAAGCTGAAATCACGGCGAGCTAGGAGCTCTCTTCTCATGGCAACCGCAACGTCGGTATTGGACGCAAAAATTAAACGAAGTCCGGGCAAAATCGGAATGATTTGGATTCGCGATCGTGCTTGGCGTGGGAGTTATTTACTCGGCGATCCATTTGCTGCGCGATCTTTCCGGCGTCCATTCGGACTCGTTGATGCCTTACATTTTACTGGGCATAGCCTTGCTCGTCGCACTTGGCTTCGAGTTCGTCAACGGATTTCACGACACCGCAAACGCTGTAGCCACGGTTATCTATACCCATTCGCTCGAGCCACACATTGCGGTGGTGTGGTCGGGCTTCTGGAATTTTCTTGGAGTGTTGACTTCAAGTGGTTTGGTCGCATTCGAATCATCTCTTTGCTGCCTGTCGAATTGATTTTGCAAGTGGGCAGCAAGGCCGGTTTCGCCATGGTTTTTGCGTTGCTGGTCGCGGCCATTCTTTGGAATCTGGGGACTTGGTATTTCGGATTGCCCGCGTCAAGTTCGCATACTTTGATCGGATCGATTATTGGCGTGGGCATCGCCAATCAACTCATGTCGCCGAAAACGGGCACCAGCGGCGTGGATTGGGCTCAGGCTACGAATATTGGAAAGTCACTGCTGTTGTCACCGATCGTCGGATTTGTCGGCGCATATCTGCTGCTTACTTTGATGAAGGCTGTAATCAAGAATCGAGCGCTGTACGAAGCTCCTGTAGGCAATGAGCCGCCACCGTTCTGGATTCGGGCACTCCTGCTGCTGACCTGCACCGGCGTAAGTTTCGCGCATGGTTCGAATGATGGGCAAAAAGGCATGGGGCTAATCATGCTGATCTTGGTTGGCACGGTGCCTACAGCCTACGCGTTGAACCACGCCCTCACGCAAAAAGATTCGGATGACTTCATTGCGGTTTCACAACAAGCGGAGGGTATCCTATCGAAATATGTGAGTCCGGAGGCGGTCATTGGGGATGATCGCGAAGAAGTAACGGATTACATCCGCACCAAGCAATTTACTCCAAACACCATGCTGGCCCTGCGCCAGCTGGTTACTGGCATCGGCAATGAAACGGCTCTGTTCGGGGAAATGTCGAAAATTCCCAACGATAAGGTTCGAAACTTCCGCAATGATATGTATGTTGCCAGTGGGGCGTTGCGTCTGATGAAAAAGAACAAGCAGCCGGACATCAGCGCCTCCGATTGGCAAGGGTTGGATAATTACAAGAGGCACGTCGATAAAGCTACGAGCTTCATTCCGGGCTGGGTCAAGGTTGCGGTGGCAATGGCGCTTGGGCTGGGAACGATGGTGGGATGGAAACGCATTGTAGTGACGGTCGGAGAGAAGATCGGCAAAGATCATCTGACTTACGGCCAGGGAGCAGCGGCTGAAATCACAGCCATGATCACGATCGGCGCGGCTGATTGGTTTGGATTACCGGTGAGCACTACGCACGTACTATCCTCGGGAGTTGCAGGCAGCATGGCGGCCAATCATTCTGGTCTGCAGTGGGGAACGGTGCGCAACCTGGCCATGGCTTGGGTTTTAACTTTGCCAGCGTCCATGGTACTGGCAGGGTTTTTGTTCTGGGGCTTCAGGAAGATCTTCTAGTTGGGTCAGCGGCCGGGCAAAAGTTGTCCAATTGCGACCGGGAGACGGCGGGCGCCAATGTCTGCCAATTGCTCGGTGTTGCCCTTTAATTCGTTCTCTTCTCTTTTTTAGATCATGCAGCTTCCTCTTGTATCTCAATCAACTGTTGTAGGCGTTTTCGAATCTCGGCTTTTTCTTACTCAGTCGGTTGCTGAAGGAAACACTCTCTGCCTGTTAGCAATGCGAATAGTTTAGATTTAAGTATGAAATTCATTGGTTTTTTAGGATAGCTAGGTTCCGGCCGCAGAAGGTTACTCTCAGGTTAATTTCAAGTTCATTGACTAAAAATACCGACCACCCGAAGGTTAATTTCTGGCGGTGAGGCGGCGTCTTGCTACCATCCCGATGCCGAGTATTCCAATTCCCATCAAACAGAGCGTCCGTGGCTCGGGCACGTAGCGGGGACGCGCGGAACCGATTTCCGCGGAATCGTGCCCATAATTTGTCCGCGATGTGGTTGTGATCACGGTAAAAACATTTGGCGGGTATCGATTTATCGTGTAGTTGGATCCAAAACTCGAGAATTCGCCGACCAAAGGTTGGGCGTAAGTATAGACAAAGTGATTCGAGACGCTAGGGCCAAAGGTGTGCGTCCAGCCTGTCGTGGTCGCAGAAGGAACGATGTCTGCCCGATTTAGCGCCGCCGTGAATACTAAGGATAGGAGTACTCCCAGTGTCTTCACCTTTCAGTTTCTCCTTCCGACCGCGAGAGTCGGGCGAAAAGATTGAGCCTAGTTGCAGGCACTAGATTTATTAAAGGACAGAAAAAAGCAGTAAGGGTTAGGCTGCTGAGCCCGGTTGAGATCCCGCCCTTACGTGAAGCAAGGGCGGGACTTCCCGGAAAGCGGAATTAAGGTTCTCCGATTTTACGGCGCGGGAATAAATGCCATCCCGTGCAGGTTTACAAATCCTGTGACGACTGGAGTCAGAACGCCAGTATTCATGTCCAATTCCGTCAGGGCGTGCGGCGCCGCGCTATAGGCTGCGTTTGGCGCAAAAATGTTGCGCGTAATTGCGTAAACGGTTTCGCCGTCGCGATCGGCGGCGAGAATTACGCCGTAACTCGAGGTGGCGAAAATCGTGTCATCGATCTGAACCGGGCTGCCCTTGAGACTTAGGCGGAGATGATAGGCGCTCAGATCGTCGGCGCCCGGATCATGAACTATGATCAATTCCCCGTCCGCCTGGCTGTCGAGAACGACATCGCCAAATGGGTCGAGGATCATGGAGTCGGGATCCTGCAAATTCAGTTGCACTACCTTATTGGTGGGAATGTCGATTGCATTAGCGTCACCGAGCAGCACCGGCGACACTGATACCGTCTTTCCGACGATTTCGGCCTTTACTATCGAGGGCTTGGTGTTGGGATTATGCTTCGGGTTGGAAGCACTGAGAAAGACGTCGTTGCCGCGGAAGACTATGTCGTCGTAGCCACCGCCGTGCGGCGTTGGCCCGAAGGTGTACTCGGTCTGCGATTGCGTTTTCGGATCGATGATCACGAGGTTGGGATTGCCATCCTCGTTTTGCATAGCCCATATTAGCTTCGTGTTGGGATTCACTTTGATGCCGTCATTGTGGCCGGGGACGGTGTACGTGTGAACCATTTCTCCGCTCAGTGTGTATTCAACAATCGTGCTGGTACCGCCGCCGGTTGTAGTGGCGTTATCACCGTAGCCAATGAAAACAAAGCCATCGACGACCGCGATAGAATCGGGGGCGAAGTCAACGCCAGGAATACTGGTGGCGAAAACGGAAACTTGGTAGGGAGACGTTGCTACAACCTGCGCAGAGGCAGTCAACGCTGCTAAGAACAAACACGAAATCAACGCGAATCGCAGAACCTTAGGCTGGACCATTTGTAATTCTCCTGACCGAATCGATTGAAAGCAATCTCCGGAAAGCGTAGCTCTGTTGCGGCGGCGGAAGGTTACCATCAGATTAAATTTGCGTTTCTTAATTTAGTTGCCCACAGTAAAAGCAAAAGCTTTGAACGTCTGTAAGTGCGCGGAGTCCCGTCTGCCCCGGCGGTGTCATGATTTGGAATAAAGGACGCCACCAAACCGCTAAATCCGAACGAGCGTATTTCTGCGGCGGTTGTGAAATTCACATTACTTTAACCTCTTGCGCCCAAACCTCCGGTCACGCGCAGCATCTCACTCCGCCAAGCATTACATTTCCTTCCGGAGTTGAAGTCATGTCCATAAATCGCAGAGATTTTTTGCGCGGCGTCGCGGGAACATCCGGCGCGGTAGCGGCTGGATCATTGCTTGGAAAAGATGTTCTAGCTGGAGCCGCGTCATCGTCGTTGCCCAATCCAAATGGATCGGGAATTGAACATATCGTCATAGTAATGATGGAAAATCGCAGCTTTGACCACGTGTTGGGATGGCTTCCGGGCGCGAAGGGAATGCAGGCCGGCTTGCAATATCCGGGGAAGAATGGCGAGTTGCACAGTACCTACCGGCTACGCACCTATGTCGGATGCGGACATCCCGATCCCGACCATTCGTATCAGGGCGGCCGCGACGAATACAACCATGGCAAGATGAACGGCTGGTTGCAAACCACAACCAACGATATTTTCTGCATTGGATATTACGAGGAGAAAGACCTTCCTTTTTTTAGCGCATTCGCTACTAACTTCACCACGCTCGATAACTATTTCCCGTCGATTCTAAGTTCGACTTTTCCGAATCGCGTTTTTTTTCACGCCGCCCAAACTGACCGCCTCGATAACTCAGTTACTATCTCAACCTTGCCGACTATCTGGGATTCGCTGGCCGCGGCTGGCGTTAGTAACAAGTATTATTACTCCAACGTTCCGTTTCTAGCTTTGTGGGGCGCAAAATATATCCCTATCTCTGCTCTTTATCCGCAGTTCTTGCTCGATGCCGCGTCCGGCAATTTACCCGCTGTCTGCATGGTTGACCCTCGCTACACGCTGGTCGACGATGGCGAAGGCAATGACGATCATCCGCATGCCGACATGCGTTCTGGCGAACATTTTCTGGGAGAGGTGTATCAAGCCGTCACCAATGGTCCCGGATGGGCGAATACGGTGCTGATTGT
Source organism: Acidobacteriaceae bacterium (assembly GCA_003135495.1). Taxonomy (GTDB): domain Bacteria; phylum Acidobacteriota; class Terriglobia; order Terriglobales; family Acidobacteriaceae; genus Acidiflorens. The sequence continues at coordinate 10,964 of PLBX01000398.1, forward strand.
GACCCGCGACGAGTGGGGAGGATTTTTCGATCACATCGTGCCGCCGCGAGCCATCGCGCCCAATGACGTCGATCCCGATCTGATCAATGGGAAAGCGCTGCTGGGATGCCGCGTGCCCGTGATTGTGGCTTCGCCCTTTAGCCGCGGGAATCCTGCGAAGCCAAAAATCAATTCATGGCTGTATGATCACACGTCGATTTTGAAGCTGATCGAATGGCGATATGGATTGAGTCCACTGACCGCGCGTGATGCGGCCATGAACAATCTGGCGAATGCGCTGGATTTCAAAAATCCCGATGCCTCGGTTCCAGCGTTGCCGATGATTAAACAACCAAAACCCACGCCCTGCGGAGAAGGCGGAATTCTTGATGGTGGCCCGGGCGGAGAAACCGATAGTTACAAGTTGCTGCATTCGCCATTGATTGCCGGCTGGCCGCTGCCGCCAGGATTACGGTAGAGAATGGAATCTGACTACTGAATAAGGTAGTGAAGACGTCTGCGTCGAGCCTAGGCACCGCCGGCTGCGCCGCAGTGTCAGTTGAAACATCGAATGACAATCTATTGTCCACGTTGGTTTCGCATGCGCGATGCCAACTCTCGCCGTATTAAACATGTGAACGTATCGGCTAGGTGATCTCATAGGAGACATTATCCCGCACTGTCATAGTTGAACAAGAAACGAAACTCGCGGATTTATGGCAAAATTTTCCTGGTTGTCAGAACACTGGTTGTCAGATCAGTGGTCGGCTGAAATTTGCGTTGGCGATTTTGATGGCCGCGCTACAGCTTCCCACGCTAGGATCGCGCCATGTCCCAGACTTCAAATACAGCCGCGACGCAAGAGGTTGCGCTTCTGCTGGCGTCGGCCACTAAGTCGCTTGAGGACGGGCAGCCAGCCGATGCGATCGCGCCGTTGCGTGACGCGGCGCTGTTGCAGCCATCCAATTCCATCATCCATCACGATCTCGGCCTGGCCTGCCTCGATGTCGGTCGCATACCGGATGCCATCGCCGCATTGCAGCGAGCCGTCGCCAGTGACCCACGCTACGCCGACGCATATTTTCGCCTCGGAATCGCGTTAGAAAAGTTGGGCGACATCGGCGGGGCAATCGTTGCGTACGACCGCGCCACGGAGCTGCTCCCATCCCTGGCGGAGGCATGGTTTCGCGCCGGCGCCTTGGTCTACACACTGGGCCATCGCGACGAGGCGATCGGCTGTTTCCGGCGCGCGTCGGCGACTGGCGGTAACACCAGCTTCGGACGCCTGGGCAAGGCGCGGGCGCTGCTGACCGAAGATCGCAATCCGGAAGCCGAACTGGTGCTGCGAAAGACGCTGGCGCGCGATCCGCAGAACGCCATGGCGCATGACCTGCTGGGCAATCTGCTCTCTGAGTTCGGCCGTTTCGACGAGGCCCGCGAATGCTTCCAACGCGCCGTCGCGATCACGCCGCTGCTGGCGGGAAGCTACTACGATCTGGTCCGCTGCCGCCGCGTCACGAGCGATGACGACGGTCTGATGGAACGAATGGAGGCCGCCTTGGCCACGCCGGGGCTGGAAGCGGCGCAATGCCTGCGTCTTCACCTCGCGATCGGCAAGGCGGCGGACGATCTTGGCGACTACGCCCTAGCCATGAAGCATTTCGACGCCGCGGACGCCGTGCGCCGGAAAACTCGAACGAGACGAAAAAACCTTTCGTGCTATTCTCGCGCATCATAGCCGCCTCGAACATATCAATATCTGGTCTACCTGCTTTGTCCTTTTGCTTCACTTGAATCGGATACCACGCATCCATGAAGTCGAGTTCCCCAGCCGCCTTTCCGCTCTTGTGTGGCATGGACGATACCGGATAAATGCGTCCGTCAATGCCCATGTCGCCCACTTGCGCTTTGTTGGGAATTCCTCCCAGTGCGATGACTGCCCAATTTTCAAATTCGAACGGCGGGATTACACGAAGCTGCTTCTCTGACCACGGTAGGTCACGCACAACGAAGCCTCGTCCGACACGCCAGAGCTTTTCATCTTCTGGTATTCGGCAAACATCACGTAGACGCTTCGCCATGACGCGGCAAGCAGTGGGAGAAATATCAATTCCTATCCACTGCCGACCAAGGTTTTGACTGGCGACTAATGCCGTCCCGCACCCACAGAACGCATCCAGCACGATGTCGTTAGGTTTGCTGCTCGTGTTAATTATCCGTTCAAGCAATGGAAGGGGTTTTTGTGTCGGATAGCCAAGAGATTCTTTTGCCTGTGAGTTTATGGGGTTGATGTCGTCCCACACGCTGCCGACAGGGAGACCTTTGGATTCGTCAAGAAATCTCTTGTAGCGCGGAACCTTGCCATTTGGCGGAATGGCCACGCGCCCATCACGGATGAATTGCTCCATCTTTTCTTGTGTGTATCGCCAGTAGCCCTCGATGCCGAGAACTCGGTAGTGGGGGTTTCCCTTAGAAGGGGCAGCTCCACCGGGTGCTCGAAGATCAGTCCATTGGAATGCCCTTCCACTGTCGTCTCGCTGTGAATAGTGCGATTCGATATAGCTCTGGTCGAGCGGAACATATTGCTGATTCCACGTGTAATCGGCACTTCCCCCGCAATAGAACAGCAGCACGTCATGGGTTCGCCCGTAATGCTTGCTTCCTTGCTTTGCGTCGTTGTGGGAACCCGACCGCTTCCAGACAACCTCATTAACAAAGTTGTTCTCCCCGAAAATCTGATCAAGCATCACCTTGACGTAGTGGCTGGCGTGCCAGTCGCAGTGATAGTAGAAGCTGCCCGTATTCTTAAGCACACGCGAGAGTTCCACGCACCGTGGGCGCATGAACTCGATGTAGGCATGTGTGGATTCGTGCCGATCTTCGAATGAGCGCTTTTCCTTTGTCTCCCCCCAGAACACTTCATAATTGCGATTGGAATTGAACGGTGGGTCGATATAGATCAGGTCAATGCAAGCGTGTGGCAGTTTCCTCAACTGCTCAAGATTGTCCCCGCAATAGATTACGCGAGTATCGAGAAGCGATGAAGGTTTGCTGGGCACGGCGGAAATTATCTCATGTGATGGATTGGCTAGAACGTTACTAAGAAAGCTCCCAGTTAATATTGGTCGCTAACCATTGAAGGGTAATGCCGCCATAAAACCAATGTCACTTGTGCGGAGGAGAAGAGTCTTGCACGCGAAACCTTAACCTTGTCACTGATGACGAGCAACCGCCCGGTCTCGTTGCGGAATAGAATCATCTAGCAGTATGTTCTTTGCCACCGACATAGCGAGCTTTCTTGCCTGCCGACACACGGCGACCCTCGCTCGGGCCGAATCGAAAGACGAGATTACCAAGCCCTTTTTCAAAGACCCTACAGTTGATTTGCTGCGAAAGCTGGGAATCCAACATGAGCAAAAATACCTCCTTCAATTGACTGGAGACGGACTCGTGATTTCGGAGATTGCAATAAGTGGGAATTGGAAGAACGCAGTCGAGGAGACGGTGCAAGCCCTCCATAAGGGCGCTGATGCCATCTATCAGGGAACTTTTCTGGACGCGCCGTGGGGCGGTCGCGCTGACTTCCTTGTTCGGGTCAACACTCCTAGTGGGCTTGGGTCGTGGTCTTACGAAGTGGTAGAGACGAAGCTCGCTCGATCCACCAAAGCGACAGCAGTCATTCAACTTTGTTTCTATTCCGACTTATTATCCAGAATTCAAGGTACGGAGCCTCAATGGATGCATGTCGTGCTGGGGGGCTTGGTTGCTCCTGAGAAATTCCAAGTCCAACGCTACATCGCTTACTTCCGCAAGATAAGAACGGAGTTCGAAAAGGCGTGGAAGCTGGAAGCTGTCACCTATCCGGAGCCTGCGGAGTTCTGCAATGTTTGTTCGTGGTTCTCGCTCTGTGATGCTCGCCGTAGGGCAGATGACCATCTTTCCTTCGTCGCGGGAATCTCCAGGAATCAACAGAAGGCTTTGCTTGAGCGCGATATAAAAACGGTCGATGCTCTAGCAAAAATGTCTTTTCCGCCGGTTCCCAAGATTGAACGAATCGGAAATGCTGCCTTGTTGCGAATTCGGGAACAGGCACGGCTTCAGGTGCTGGGTCGCGAAGAGAATCTGCTTATTTACGAACTGCTGGACGGCGTGGAGGATGACAATGGGCTCGCCGCATTGCCAGCGCCATCGGGAGCAGACATGTTTCTTGACCTTGAATCAAACCCTTATGTTCTGGACCAAGGATTGGAATATCTCTTCGGCATCGTAACTCTTCCCGCTAACTCAGACGACGAGCCAAACTACGAAACGATTTGGTCGTTTACTCGCTTGGCGGAGAAGACCGCGTTTGAGACATTCATCTCAAAAGTAATGGTGCGATGGCGTCAGAATCCCGAGATGCACATTTATCACTATGCGCCCTATGAGCCGACCGCCATAAAGCGACTAGTCGGCAGGCATGGCACTTGCGTTGATGAAGTGGATCAACTGCTGAGGGCTGGAGTATTCGTTGATCTCTACCGCGCAGTGCGTCAAGGCATTCGAGCTTCGGTCGAGAGCTATTCCATCAAGAGACTGGAACCGCTTTATAACTTCACCCGCGCCGTGCCGCTTCGGGACGCCAATATCGCGCTGCAATCCTTCGAAGCCGCAATGGCGCTTGGAGATGATGTCGGAGAAATCTCAAGTCTCCTAAAAACCGTTGAAGGATACAACCGTGATGACTGCGTTTCGGCATGGCGGCTAAGGGATTGGCTTGAGGACCGGCGCAAAGAATTAGAAGCCAAACTCGGTCGGTCATTGCCTCGGCCCAAAATCGAGTCTGGCGAGCCCAGCGAAAAACTGACTGCACGGCTCCAAGAGATACGAGCATTGATAAATCGGCTCCTCGCTCCTTTACCCGCTGATGAAACCCAGTGGGCTGATGCTGACCGGACTCATTGGTTGCTGGCACAAATGCTCGAATGGCATCGACGCGAGGAAAAGTCAGCTTGGTGGGAATACTTCCGGCTTTGCGATCTTTCAGATGATGAATTGCAGGAAGACAAGAGTGCTCTGGGTGGGGTCACCTGCATCGGTGAGGTTGGTCGAATAAAGCAGTCGATAGTTTGGCGCTATAGCTTTCCGCCTCAGGATCACGCTATCGACCGTGCCCTCGAAGTCCATGATCCGCGAACTGGCAAGAGCGCCGGAGAGTGCGTCGATTTTAAAGANNGCGCAATCGCACGATTGATCTGAAGAGGGGTGTTAAATCGTCCGTTCCGCATCCCGCTGCTCTCGTTCCGTACAACATCGTGGATTCCACCGTCTTGCGAGATAGCGTTTTTCGCATCGCAACTTGGGTTGCTGACAACGGACTCAAGGCAGCAGGGAGATTCCAGTCCGCACGAGAACTACTGCTTCGCGCTCGCCCATCCATTTTGCGTAGCGATGTGGGGGCATTGGTTGGGGAGAACGAGCAATTGACTAAGCCCGCAGTGGGGCTGGTACAAGCGCTGGCTCAAACAGCTTCAGTGCTTCCAATCCAAGGGCCTCCAGGATCGGGCAAAACTTTCACGGGGGCTCGGATGATTGTTGAGCTTGTGCGGCAGGGTCGGCGAGTGGGAATCACTGCTGTCAGCCATAAGGTGATCTGCAATCTGCTGGATGAAGTATGCAGCACCGCTGCCAAGAATGGTGTTGCTCTAAGAGCAGTCCAGAAAGCAACGGATGGGAGCCATTGTCAACATTCAGCGGTAATCCGTGCTAAGAATAACGGGGGAGTTCTCGACAATTTGACCAGTGGTAAGGCGCAAGTGGCGGCGGGGTCGGCATGGTTGTGGGCACGCGATGACATGGCAAATTCCGTGGATGTGATGTTCGTGGATGAAGCGGGTCAAATGTCTATCGCCAACGTGCTAGCGCTATCTCCGGCGGCGACCAGCATTGTGCTGCTTGGCGACCCTCAGCAACTCGATCAACCCCAGAAAGGGCTCCATCCTCCAGGTGCCGAGGTTTCTGCTTTAGGTCACTTATTAAATGGACGTGAAACAATTGCGCCCGACCAAGGGATTTTCTTGACCGAAACCCGCCGCTTGCACCCAGATGTTTGCGCATTCACCTCGGAGCTTTTTTACGAGGGTCGGCTCACGGCACGTCCGGAAAATGCGAAGCAGCGTCTTAACGTTGACGAGNNCACCGGCTTGCGATTCGTCCCCGTTGAACATGCAGGGAATCAGAACGAATCGAAAGAAGAAGTGGAAAAGGTAGTTCAGTTCGTCGATGAACTCTTGAATAACGGGGCTACATGGACGAACAAGAAAGGTGAGAACAAAGTCCTAGCGCTTCAGGACATCCTTGTTGTTACTCCTTACAATGCGCAGGTTTCTTCCCTCGCAGAAAAGTTACCGGCAAATACGAGGGTGGGAACGGTGGACAAGTACCAAGGGCAAGAGGCGGCAGTGGTTTTTTACTCGATGGCAACCTCCACGCCAGAGGACGCTCCAAGGGGCATGGAATTCCTGTACAGCTTGAATCGCTTGAACGTCGCAGTGTCTCGTGCCCGATGCGTGGCCGTCATTGTCGCTAGCCCAGCCTTGTTCCAAGTGCAGTGCCGGACGCCGCGCCAGATCGAGCTTGCCAATGCATTTTGTCGCTACCTTGAGATGGTTCGTCCGGTGTGACAACTATGGCAGCAGAGAAATGGATCGGCGAGAGACAAAGGGTGTGTGGAGTTCATGCATCTTGGCGTCGAGCGATGTAGGTACTACATCAAGGATAGCTTGTTGAGGTACTCCAGCAGATTCTTGGTTTGAAGTGAGGTGTTGCGAAACCAATCGGTTGACCAAATGCGGTAGATTTTCCACCCCAGCCGCTCTAGAACCTCTTGACGGAGACGGTCGCGGTCGCGTGCCGAGCGAGCACTGTGATAGGTTGCTCCGTCACATTCCACGCCACAGAGAAAAGTCCCCGGTTTTTTCGGATGTCGCACCGCAATGTCAATACGGTATCCAGCGAATCCGAATTGAGTGACCGCCTCAAAACCATTCGTTCGGAGTGTCTCCAAGACCCACTCTTCAAATTCCGAATCGCACGCATCGCCTATTCGTACCACCGAGGGCATTATGAAGTGTCCATCCCTCGCGTATTGCAAATAGGCTTTCAAGACCCTCACACCCCAGTGCTTCCCTTCCTCCTGAATATCCTCTGGAGTCATCGATGAAAACACCACGACTCTCTTCTTGGCGCGAGTGAACAACACATTCAGGCGACGGTGTCCATAAATGCCATTGATCGGCCCAAATCGCTGATAAAAATTGCCGTTTCCGTCCTTGCCGTACACCGTCGAGATGAAAATTACGTCCCGCTCATCGCCTTGCACATTTTCTAGGTTCTTGACAAATAAAGATTCAATTTCTGTTTCCCATCTGGCTCGGTACGCCTCTGCCGAAGGGTCGGAGGCGAACAGGCGATCCATTTGTTCTCTTATCAACTCAGCCTGCTTGCTGTTGACGGCCACGATGCCCAGTGACTGATTTGGACACGACACCATGAATTTGAGCACTGCACTTATGACAGCTTCCGCTTCTTCTTGGTTCGTTCCAGCCGCGTATACACCGTTGACTTGTACGAGGTGGACACCATACTCAGGATGTTCGTGGTACGGCGATGGAAAAACAGTGAGGTCGTCATTGTAGAACTCGTGATTTGAGAACGCGATGAGTGAGCCGTGTTCTGATCGATAGTGCCACTTGAGGCGGCGTGGCGGAAAAAAGCGAGCGGCGGCAGCCTCCAATACTGATTCTTGTTTGACATCTTCCATCTCTTCTTCGTCGTCCGTAGAATCGGTCGAAACCTTCTGAAAAAACGATGTTGGAGGTAGCTGCATCTGATCACCTACGATAACCACCTGCGTAGCGCGGGCGATAGCACCCAACGCCTCTTCCGGGCGTATCTGCGAGGCTTCGTCCATTAAAAGAAGATCAAACTCAAGTCGTCCCGGTTCCAAAAACTGAGCCACCGACATCGGACTCATCATCCAACAAGGATTAAGGGCCTGCACAGCATTTCCTGCCCGTCGAAACAACTCCCGCAGGCTAATCCGGGGGCGTGTTTGGCTGGAAACACGCTGCACAAGTGCCAACTCTGTCAGGTCAGCCACTCTTCCGATGGAGTTCCCGTCAGGCACAGGGCGAGAAAATAGCTTATTGGCGAGTAATTGGCGTCGTAAGGCAAGGTATTCCCGGTCGAGCCGCTGATATTGCTTCCGAACATGTTCGTATCCCGCCCCCGAGTGACGCCTCAGTCGGGGATCATTTTCCAGAAGCTGTTCAGCACTGGAGCGATAAAACACGAACTCGGTCGCTGCGGCTAACTCGCGATAATCTTCCTCTGCCGCAGCGAATGCCGCAAGCACAGGTCCGAGACCAGCGTCTGCCGCCGCATCCTCAGCCAAAAGAAAAGCAGTGTAGTCGTGTAACTTTTCGGGATGGGACAGCGCAAACTGACATCGGTCGATTAAACGGGGAAGATCGCACGCCTCAACGACTGCTTCACCACACCACAGAGCAGAATCGATTTTTGCTAGTGAGAACGCTGTGCGACAGGATGCCTCCGACAATTGAAGTGTTTTTCTGAGTTCCGAGAGCCAAGACCGGAGGTAGAGAAGGTGTGCCGGGTCAGCGTAAACGAATTGCTCCAAGTCTGAGAACAACTTTGCATTCGTGATCGCTGTGGCGTAGTCCATAGTGGCGCTGACGTCATTCATCCAAACACGGGCGTCGAGACTCCCCTCGACACGGAGATCGAGCGATTCCGCTGCACCTTTGATCTCGCTAACTTGCCCCTCGATGTGGCCGAGTAGGTCGGCTAACGGCTCCGCACCGGATAACGGAAGCGTCTCCCTAATACCCGCATATGTCATCGTCGAAACCGCTCGTTCCAGGTGCCCGCAGTTCGCGAGCAGGCGCTCACGAGCTTGAGCCATAGTTCCAGAATCATTGATAACGGGAAGAATCTCCCGTGATAGGAGAGAATAAGAGCCCGACATGGCTAGAGCGGATAGCTCGCGGAGCTTGTCTGGACTCCCTGCGAACAAAATCCCCAAAACACGGTTTCCGTTTTCACCATAGGGCGCGAGTTGGTCCCGCGCTGTCTGAGCCCACCCGCTTATCGCCAATATTCGGTTGAAATCCGTGTCCATGCCTGCATAAATAGGGCCGCAAGCTTGTCTTACTCGCTGGTCGGACAGAAATGACTGCTCATCGTCGAGATACTGCGAGCAATGAAGTAGCTCCTCAGCCAAAGCACCCTTGGATGGTGGCACTACGGCTGCTGCCTTCGCCAGCGTCTTGGCACGCCGACAACGAGAGTCGAAAAGCGAAGACACCCAACTCGTGGTTCTGAGGGCGATGACAAGCTGTTTGATTTCGGCAGAAGAAGGGAGGAGACCTAAATTCCATCTCGTCTGAAGCTCCTGCTTCCGTGAGTTCAGCGCGGCACATTTGAGACCTGCCTCACGAAAAACCGCAAGGTTGCCGTCAGCGAGGAGATTGATAGTCCGGCTGTGCCAAAGTTCTTTCGAGAACCCACGTAATTGTTCGACGCCCGCACACGCCACCCGAACCGCACCCACGGCGGCGTTTTCAAGCCCAAATGCGGCAGTCAGCATCGTGGAAATGGACTCGCACTCCTGAATGCTCCTAGTCAGGGTAGTCCACCCGCTCCAGACCTCGCGAGCGGCCCCTATCGTTCCGGCTGTCAGACCAAGAGATCGCAGGATGTCATAGCCCGCCCGAATTTCATTGCTTGGCACCTTCAATGCGGCTTCTGGCTCCTCGACGTAGGTCGTAAGCTTTTCGATACTCTGGATTTGGGTGGCAAACACACGGAGGAGTTGCTTCACTCGAAGGTGACCTTCCGGCGATTTTAATTTTGGAAATAGAACCGTAATTAGATTGGCTGGTGGGGAAGGAATCGCCTCAAGACGCGAACAAAGCTCCATCAGTTCTTGCGCCGAGGAGGGTATTTTACCGCCAATGGCTTGCTCAAGTTCCTGCGCCTTCGCCACGACATCGGTTAGGGATCGCTGCCAGCCTGTGAGGCGTGTCACAAGTTCATCGATTTCCAAATCCGTTATCCCGCTGTTTTGAAGACCTCGCCAAGGGTGATCGGCCAATCCACCGAACTTTTTCAGCGATTCACACTGCTGTTCTAGGTTCGCCGCAGAATCCAACATTTCCAGCCGCATGTGCCGGTTTATTTGGAGTGCGTTTTTTAGGCGAGCCCCTGCGAGCGCAGGCGGGAGAATTGCTCGAAAGCGATCTCTGGTTGCGCTCCCAAGGAGAATCTCACGGACCGACAGTCCCGTTTCGCCCACCATTTCGTTACATTTCTGGACATAGTAGATCAAGTCCGTTCTGGCTTCCCGGAGAGCGGACAAATTGCTCGTAACGACATCTTGACGAACTCGGCTGTCTCGGTACTCCAGTCGGTTCGCAAGGCTCTGCACAACGGCGGATTTCGATGTCTTGCTCGAATGAAGTTCCAAACAGAACGGGTTCAGACCAGCAGCAGTAAGCCTCTTCTGCACAACTTCGAGAGCCGCCATTTTCTCAGCGACGAATAGAACGGACTTACCAGCATCCAATGCCGCAGCGATAATGTTGGTAATGGTCTGGGACTTCCCGGTGCCGGGGGGGCCTTGTATAACAATGTTGGTTCCCTTCAGAACGTCAATGACTGCGCTATGCTGGGACGAGTCTGCGTCCGTTATCAGGAGGGCGTCAGGTAAGGCAGGATCATCGATCTCATAGTCAGGCGCAGACGCTGTTCCGTGTATCTCGTCTCCAGCGATTAAGCTCCGAAGGACGTTTTTGCGATTCAGGGGTGACTGTTCGGGCCAAATCGCGGGGTCCAAGTCCTTATACATCGCCAGCGTAGAAAACGTGAACAATCCTACCGTCACGAAACGTCTTAAGGCCCAGTCCGGTCGATTGTGGGCGATTTGTTCTATTTTCGCCAGATAGGAGGCGAGAGCACCGTCTTCGCCATCCTCGTCGCCAACCCATTCCGGAAGTTCCACACTATACTGCTTTCGGAGAAGCTCCTTCAGTGCGACATTGATCTCAATCTCGTCGTTTCTTCCCTCAATGAAATAGCGATATTCGCCTCGGTCAAGCTCCCTATTCAACTCAATTGGATAGAACACTAGCGGAGCGATACGTTTCTGGTCACTCGCTTCCGAGTCGTAATATTCGAGGAAACCAAAAGCGCAGTAGAGCGCCGACAGTCCCGCATCTTGCAGTAAGATGCGAACAGATTCTCGCAATGCGCCCAGTTTTCTGTCCAAGTCTTCGCGGAAGAATAGCGTCTGAATATTCGAATCATTATGTCGCCTAGCGATCTTCTCTGTAGGCACTGGGAGGTCGTAGCCGGAAGGAATTCCCAGTTCTTCGGCGCGTTTCTTCGGATCACTCGTAGGATCATAGGACGTGAGACCAAGCTGCACTCTCACTCGATTACGCAGCTCTCGATCCGCTTTCTGCGTTTGCCGATCAGAAGGGTTTGGGCCAAGCTCCGCTAGCTTTTCTTTGTATTGCTCGTCGGTGCGCCTAGCATTCTGAATGGCTCGCTCGAACATTGGCAGCCTCTCATCCGGAGGAACCAAATCGGGGTAAGGAAGGGGATCAAAAGTCATTTGTCGTGACATTGAGAGGCGGTTAAAGAGGGTTTCAGGAATTTCGTCGATCGCCCGGATGTGCGACCGTGACCGTTCGGAATGGCGGAAGCTTATAAGTGGATTTCGGCTGCTGAGGTCAAGAAGTTTCTGACGATATTGCTGGATGGCGGTACTAACGAAATCATCAATCGCGGCGGATTGTTCAGTTGCAGCAACGTCTGCCATCTTGTCCGCATTCTACTCCGTCGAAGCGCCTCTGTTGGGCTAGCAGCCCTAGCTTGAATCTGGCACTGCAGGTTTCCTCGACTACGAAGGTGGAACTCAGTTTTTCGAACGTCGCGATAAAAAACGGAAAATGATAGGACTTAACTCGCACCTCTTCTACGTGCCATCGCACCGCTCCAAGTCGCGCCCCCGCTGCGCCTCATCGTTCCACTCTTATACAATTAACCGTCTTAAAAATCCCGAGGGGGGAACAATGTCCAATTTAGATAATGCTCTTAAGGAGCTTCGTGAGAAGCGCAGCCAAGCGCAGATAGAAATTGAGAAGTTAGATCA
>PLBX01000199.1 GCA_003135495.1 Acidobacteriaceae bacterium
CGCGCTGGAATGGGTATAACTCCTCCTCAAGGCGGGGAGCCGGCAAACTTCGTTTCGCCGACTCCCGATGAGAGTTTTAGCGCGAGCCGCTGGACCAGGGGAAACTTCTTTTTCCCGACGCGGATCGTCATAAATTCGTTGCGAGTGAGCCGCGTGAAGAGAAGGATGTTCAGCCGCAGTGAAGAAAGCATTTCAATTTCACAGGTGGCGTCGGTGAAGATTTCGACGGGAATAGTGTGGTCGGACATTGTGATCGACTCGACGGGAGGCACCGACCCGATCACGAGTCATGGTCATAAGAAAGCTGATGCCTTGCGCATTCGCGATTTGGTCGAAGGCTTTCAGGCGGGCCGCCGGTAGAGGCTTTTTGTCAACACCGGCGCTGCCACCGATTGTGACGACAATCACATACCGCTGCCCGGCCAGATGTTAAAAGTAAAAGTTCCCAACTCGTAGCGCAGCTTTTTCAATATTTTTCAGGTTAAATAGTGCATGGCTGAGGACGCCAAGACGCCCGCTCCACCACCGCCGCCAGAGGGCGAGAAGAAGCCGTCGGCGGAAATGCCCGCTGCGCCAGTGTCGAACGCGCCCGTGAAGCCCGTTGCTCCGGCACCCCCCGCAAAGCCGGCCGTACCCGCCGATTCCACTACTCCTCCTAAACCGGCTGCGCCCGCAAAGCCCACGGGCCCTGTACCGCTGCTGTGGAGTTCGCCTCTCGTCGAAAAATACCGGAGTCAATACGGTACTGCGCTCGAGGGGCAAACGTATCTTGGACAAAATTACCTCACCGTCAAGAGCGAGTTAATTCCCAACATCCTGCGCCTGCTGCGTGACGAGGAGCAATTCGATTATTGCGTCGATATCACGGCGGTGCATTATCCGAAGCGCGAAAAGCAATTCGATGTGGTGTGGATACTCTATTCGTTTCCGCGGAACGAAAGGTTGCGCGTGACCACGCAAATCGCCGACGGGGCTTCGATTCCGTCGAGCGTTTCCATTTGGCCGACCGCGAATTGGCTGGAGCGCGAAGTCTACGATATGTTCGGGATCCAGTTTGACGGGCATCCGGACCTGAAGCGTATCCTGCTGCCCGACGGCTGGAAGGGATTTCCGCTGCGCAAAGATTACGGCATCTTGCAGCAGGATAAAGAGTGGGTGCAGATCAATCTCGGAATCGAGAGCGGACAATGAGCGCTCCGACCGGAGAAGATACGAAAAATATTTCACACCTCGCACCTTCCAATCGCGAAAATTCCGATCAGGGCGAAACCGAGAGGAAGAACGTCGGCGGCAACGATCTCACGTTCGAAAATCCCGACAAGACGTATCTCGATTCGAACGAACTCATCATCAACATGGGCCCGCAACACCCGGCCACTCACGGCGTGCTGCGCGTTATCCTGAAACTGGACGGCGAAAAAGTTCTTGGCACCGAATGCGTCATTGGATACTTGCATCGCGGCGTAGAGAAGATCGCCGAGAACCGGACCTACACGATGTTCAATCCTTACGTCGACCGCATGGATTACGTCGCTGCCGTGTCGAACGGGCTCGGTTATTGCGAAGCGGTCGAGAAGCTATTGAACGTGGAAGCCACGCCCCGTGCCAAGTACATCCGCGTAATTCTTACTGAACTGAATAGGATTGCGAGCCATCAGTTGTGGCTGGGCACGCATGCGCTCGATATCGGAGCGATGACTCCTCTCTTCTATACATTTCGCGATCGGGAAGAAATCCTGAAGATTTTCGAAAAATATTGTGGCGCGCGTTTGACCACCCATGCCTTCCGCATCGGCGGCTGCCAGTATGAGACCTACGCGGGCTTTGAAAAAGAGGTAAAGAATTTTCTTACATTCGTGGCGCCCAAGATCGACGAGTACGAAACGTTGCTTACCACGAATCGCATCTGGATGGAACGCACTAAGAACGTCGGCGTTATTTCCGCCGCTGATGCGATTGCGCTCGGCGTGACTGGCCCTGTATTGCGTGCGAGCGGCGTGAAATGGGACTTGCGGAAAGCACAGCCCTACGCCGCATATTCCGAATTCGATTTCGAAATTCCGGTCGGCACGAACGGCGATACGTACGACCGGTACCTCGTGCGCATGGCGGAAATGCGCCAGTCGCTGCGCATCATCGAGCAGGCAGTCAATAGCATTCCCGAAGGCCCGATCATGGCCAAAGTACCGAAGGTGATTAAGCCTCCGGTCGGCGAAATTTATCATTCCATCGAATCGCCGAAGGGCGAACTCGGGTACTTCATCGTCAGCGATGGGTCAACGCAGCCGTACAGGCTGCGCGTGCGGCCGCCGTCATTCGTCAATCTGCAGGCCCTCGACATCATGGTGCGCGGCTTGCTTGTGGCCGACGTGGTCGCTGTGATTGGCACCATCGATATTGTGCTGGGCGAGGTCGACCGCTGATGCCAAATATGATCGCGATCTGGATGCCCAATTTCATCATGTCGTATCTAGGTAGCACCGTGACGCCGGGCGAGGCCGGAAGCCAGTTCTGGGCGCTCATCTATGTGCTGATTATTTTTGCGGGCGTGTCGGTCGCGGTCATGTCGATGAACTGGCTGGAGCGCAAGGCGCTCGCGCATTTCCAGATTCGCCTCGGTCCGATGCGCGTCGGGCCTCATGGATTATTGCAGCCCATCGCCGATGCGCTGAAGTTGATGCTGAAAGAGGACATCATTCCCTCGGAAGCGGATCAATTTGTTTTTTGGGTCGCCCCGCTGATCGGACTACTCGCCGCGTTTACGGTGTACACGGTAATTCCGTTTGGCCCGTCGCAGGCGGTCAGCGACATGAATATCGGCATCCTTTTTATGCTCGGCGTTTCTTCGCTCGGCGTGCTAGGAGTTGTTGTCGCCGGGTGGGCGTCGAATTCGCACTATCCGCTCATCGGCGCGCTGCGCTCGAGTGCGCAGATGGTTTCCTACGAAGTAGCAATGGGACTAGCGGTGGTGTCTGCCATCCTCATGACCAGCCTGAATGAAAAAGGAACCGGAACGCTGAGCATGATCGGCATCGTCCGGGCGCAGGAGCAGCAGGGCATCTGGTTCATCTTTAAATTTTTCCCGCTGGGTCTAATCGCATTCATAGTGTTTGCTATTGCGATGATTGCCGAGACCAATCGCGCTCCCTTTGACATGGCGGAGGCCGAGTCTGAATTGACCGCCGGATATCACACAGAATATAGCGGCCTGCGATGGTCGCTGTTCATGTTGGCAGAATATGCGGCCATGATCGCCGTCTCTTCGATTGCAGTGACTCTCTGGCTCGGCGGATGGATGCGTCCGTTTGTGCGCCTTCTGCATGGGCCTTCGTGGGATTTTATTTTTTCTCTATTCCCCGGTCTCACATTCCTGGGCCTGGCAGCGATTGCATTTGTCGGCGTCCTCCGCATGCCAGCACATTCTTTCTTCAAGATTCAGAAAATCGGCTTGGAGGCCTTTGGGGGGCTGCTCGGTTTTATCGCGCTGATGCTGCTGGTGATCGCGATTGCGGGGCGATCTCAGGACCCAAGCATTGGCTCGAGACTGAATGAAAGTATCGGCTACATATATTGGTTTCTGCTCAAGGTCGCCGTCTTCATGTACTTATTTATCTGGTATCGCGCGACCTGGCCGCGTTACCGCTTTGACCAGTTGATGCGAGTGGGATGGAAAGTGCTGCTGCCGATTTCGCTCGCAGTCCTGATCGTTACTGCTATCGTGGGGGTTCTCGTCGCATGAATCCGGCCATGAACTCGGCGCTCAACTCGGGCCTTAACTCGACTGCGGGCATGGCGCCGGTCGCGACTCCATATTTCTTTTATGGTTTGGCAGCGCTCGCCGTTGTCAGCGGATTTCTCGTAATTACGAGAAGAAACGTAGTCCACTCCGCGCTGGCTTTGATTGTGACGCTACTATCCGTCGCTGGCCTGTATCTGATGCTCTACGCGCCGTTCGTTGCCGGAGTTCAGATCATCGTCTATGCCGGCGGAATTATGGTGCTGTTTCTGTTCGTAATCATGTTGGTGAACATTGAACGGTCGGTCAAAGAACGGCGGTTCAATAGCATGTGGCCTGTGGGGTTGAGCGCGGCTGGCGCGCTATTCACGCTGTTTGTATTCGCGTTCGCTAAAGGCAGGGCGTTGTTTCCGGATCGCATGATGTCGCTGCCAGAATCGTCGAACACGCAGCAAATCGCAACCATGCTATACGGAGACGCAGGCAAGATCGGTCCCTACACATTCGCCTTCGAGATCGCGTCGTTACTGTTGCTGGTCGCGATTCTAGGCGCGGTAATTATGACCAAAAAGAAAATTTAATCGATCAGGCATGGAGCGCCTGGCGTCCTCGCCCGGCCACCCAACCGCAGAAGGGCGGACAGGCCCGGCGCTCCACCCGAGAACTAAAGAAGCTAAGACTTATGGTTCCAATAACTACAATTCACTATCTCGTCGTAGCAGCGGCGCTGTTCGTCCTCGGTGTAATCGGGGTGCTTACGCGCCGCAACGTTGTCGTAATTCTGATGTCAATCGAATTGATCTTGAACGCGGTGAACCTGAACCTGGTTGCATTTTCGAGAATGTGGGGAAACCTACACGGGCAGGTATTCTCCATTTTCATAACGGTGGATGCCGCAGCCGAAGCCGCCGCAGGACTTGGAATTCTGATCGCCTTCTTCAGAAATAAAGAGACGGTCAATGTCGATGAGATTGATTTGTTGAAATGGTGAGACATCTTTCAGTTGTCAGTATCAGTTAAGGCTGCGAGCTACGAGCGATGAATGGCGCACGACTAACGACCACCGACTAACGACATGTTTTTCCTTAACCACATCTACCTAATCCCGCTCTTCCCGGCCTTCGGCGCCGCGATCATGTTTTTCTTTGGGCGGAAGCTGCAGAAGACCACTGTAGATGCGGTTTGCGTCGGCGCGATCGTCGTTGCATTTCTGTTTGCGTGCTTTACGGCCGTTGAATACACACACTTCGCGCATGGCACTGGTCAGCCCTTCGAAAAAATTGTTTATACGTGGCTCGGCAGCGGCGACGGGCATTTGAACTTTACCAAGCGCGATGGCACGCTCGCCTCATTCAACGCCGACGCCGGTTTTCTGCTTGATCCACTTTCATCAATCTGGCTGCTGTTTGTAACCGGTGTTGGAATGCTGATCCACATTTACTCCACCGGGTACATGGCGCACGAGGGCGGCTACTACCGCTTCTTTGGATACATGAACTTGTTCATGTTTTCCATGCTCACGCTGATTTTGGCGAACAACTACATCTTGCTTTTCGTTGGATGGGAAGGAGTTGGCCTCTGTTCCTATCTGCTGATTGGATTTTATTTTCATCGCAACTCCGCATCGACTGCCGCGAACAAGGCATTTATCGTGAATCGCATTGGCGATGCCGGATTTATTCTTGGAGCGCTCACGCTCTCCTGGTATCTGGGCTCGTTTCGTTTCGCTGACATCAATACTCTGGCGCGTAGCGGGCACTTTGCCATCGGAGATCCAGTGCTTACGGCCGCCGCGCTGTTGCTTTTCGTGGGGGCGTGCGGCAAGTCGGCTCAAATTCCTCTCTATATCTGGCTGCCCGACGCAATGGAAGGCCCAACGCCGGTTTCGGCGCTGATCCATGCCGCGACCATGGTTACTGCCGGCGTCTACATGGTCGCGCGCTCCAATGCCGTTTTCATTCTGGCGCCGACCGCGATGAAAACCGTAGCCATCGTCGGCGCACTCACCGCGGTGTTTGCTGCATCGATCGGCCTGGTCCAGAACGATATCAAGCGCGTGCTCGCCTACTCCACCGTTTCGCAGTTGGGATACATGTTTCTGGCGCTCGGAGTGGGGGCATTTGCAGCAGGGGTTTTCCATGTGTTCACGCACGCTTTTTTCAAGGCGCTGCTCTTTCTCGGATCGGGCTCGGTAATTCATGCCATGAGCGGCGAGCAGGATATGCGCAACATGGGCGATCTGCGTCGGCGCATCCCGACCACGCACTGGACCATGTTCGTCGCCACGCTGGCCATCGCTGGAATTTTTCCCTTCGCCGGATTCTTTTCCAAAGACGAAATCCTGTGGCAGACGTGGGCTTCGGAGGGCGGCGCGTATCGCATTCTCTGGTTCGTTGGATACGCCACGGCTTTGATGACGGCCTTTTATATGTTCCGCCTGATGTATCTGACGTTCTACAGTCCGTCGCGAATGAGCCATGAAGTAGAGCACCACGTTCATGAATCGCCAAAATCGATGACCGTGCCGCTGGTGATTTTGGCGATCTGCTCGATTGGCGCGGGATGGTTGAGTTGGCCGCATAGCCTTGGTGGGTCGGCAAATTTTGAAAAATTCCTGGAGCCGGTTTTTGCGCACGAAGCAGTTGTGCTGCAGGAAGAAGGGAAGTCGGGCCAGTTAGCCGCTGGCAAAAAAGAAGCGGAGCACACGGATAAGACGGAGTATGTGCTGATGTTCTTATCCCTAGCGGCGGCAGGCGTCGGTTGGGGAATGGCACGCAGCGCTTATCTCACTGCTCGCAAAGACTACCCTGAGCCCATTGCCCAGAAATCTCCGCGGCTTTTTAACGTGCTCTATAACAAATGGTTTGTTGATGAAGGCTACGACTACATTTTCACCGGACGACGCAAACTTGGCGAAGTCCGATTAGGCGCGATGGGAGCGGGCGAAGCCGCTTCGTGGTTCGACGCCAAGGTCATCGACGGGGTCGTCAACGATGTCGGCTGGGTCGCTCGCGCGGTAGCCACGCTATCGACTTGGTCCGACAAGTGGATCATCGATGGCCTGGGAGTTAACGGTCCAGCGATTCTTGCGCGAATGATTTCTTATCCGGCGCGCCTGCTCGAATGGGGACTGGTGCAGTGGTACGCGTTGGTAATGGTAGCCGGGTTATTAGGATTCGGAGTGTATTACGTGTGGAAGTAAAGCTGCGAGCGACGAGCGCCGAGCTTTGGGCTGCGAGCAACCGAACCCGTCGTAGCGCACCGAATGGGTGGCCCGAAGCTCGCGGCTCGAAGCACGTAGCTCAAAGCTCGTAGCTCCAAGCAACAGAGAACTGCTCTTATGCAGAATCATATTTTATCGATCATCCTCTTCGCGCCGCTCTTCGGCGCGATCTTCCTTCTCTTCGTCCCAAAAGAAAATAAGAACGCAATTCGCTGGGTCGCAAATATCTTTGCGCTTGGCGGGTTCCTCATTTCTATCCCACTGGTTCCGATGTTCTGGGCGCAGCGCTACGAGCCCGGCTTCAAATTTCTCGAAGGCACGTCGAATAACTGGATTCCCTCGATTGGCGCGGGTTACAACCTTGGCATCGACGGCATTTCATTTCTGCTGATCATGCTCACTACGCTGCTCGGATGGATCTCGATTTTGTCATCCTGGACGGCGATCGAGAATCGAGTCAAAGAATATTATGTTTGGTTCTTAGTACTCCAAACCGGCATGCTCGGCGTTTTCATGGCGCTCGATTTCTTCCTCTTCTTTGTTTTCTGGGAAGCCATGCTGGTGCCGATGTATCTGCTGATCGGAATCTGGGGTGGCCCGCGCAAGCTTTATGCCGCCATAAAATTCTTTTTGTACACGCTGCTTGGCTCTATATTAATGCTGCTCGGCATACTGTTCCTCTACTTCCATCACCACACGCTTACTAACGTTTTCACCTTCAGTATTCCTGAACTTTATAAAACGGCGCCGCTAATTCCATTCAACATCGCCATCTGGCTTTTCGTCGCTTTTTTTATCGGATTCGCCATAAAAGTTCCAATGTTCCCCTTCCACACGTGGCTGCCGGATGCCCATGTGGAAGCGCCAACTGCGGGCTCGGTAATTCTGGCGGGCGTTTTGCTGAAGATGGGCACGTATGGCTTCGTGCGCTTCTCGCTGCCATTTTTCCCCGGCGTCGTGTCGCATCCTAAAGTGCAAAGCTGGGTGATTGCGCTGTCGCTGATTGGAATTATCTATGGCGCGCTCGTCTCGCTCATGCAGAAGGACATGAAAAAGCTGGTGGCGTATTCATCCGTTAGCCACCTGGGTTTTTGCACGCTCGGAATATTTGCCCTCAATTCCGCCGGATTGACTGGATCGGTGTTGCAGCAGGTCAATCACGGCATCTCGACCGGAGCGCTCTTCTTGATTGTCGGCATTTTGTACGAGCGCCGGCACACGCGCGACATCGCGGAGTATGGCGGCATTTCCACAGTGATGCCTCTCTACGCCACCATCACGATGATCATGTTTCTCTCGTCGATGGGACTGCCATTGCTGAATGGATTCGTCGGCGAGTTCACAATTTTGCAGGGAGCCTTCACCGCGAACTGGAAGTGGGCCGCCTGGGCCGCGCCCGGCGTCGTTCTCGCAGCGGCATATCTTCTTTGGCTCTACCAGCGCGTTTTCTTCGGAACAGTCACGAACCCTAAGAACGAAAAGCTGCACGATCTAACGCCGCGCGAGATTCTTACGTTTGTGCCGCTGATCATCATGGCGCTGTGGATCGGGCTTTATCCCAAACCGTTTTTCCAGATACTCGAACAGCCCGTCAATCAGATCGTTCAAACGATTCATGACAACTCAAATCCAAATTCCCCAGCGAACGCGAACGTTCGCCCAACTGCAGATCCGCACAAGTCGATTGTTGCGAAAGCGAGCAATTAGTGCGAGGCCTTTCACCAACCGAATATCGATTGATGCTGCCAATGGTGGAACTCACCATCTTTGCGCTCGGCATTCTTTTGATTGACCTGATGGTTCCCCGGGATTGGAAGTGGATTAACGGCGTAGGCGCCTTTATCGGCGTTGCGTTTGCTGCTTTGTGCGTTTGGGAAATTCAGTCGATGTCGCCGGGTGGTGCGGTTGGCTTTTATAACTCGCTGCAAGTCGATCGCTTCGCCATTTTTTTCTGGTATCTCTTCCTCGCGGCCGCAGCCATCGCCATTCTAATGTCGGCGCGTTATCTCGACATTGAAGAGGAGCACCACGGCGAATACTACGCCTTGCTGCTGCTATCTGTCGTTGGGATGATGTGCATGGCGGCGGGAATCGACGTCGTGCTGATCTTCATCGGCCTCGAGCTGATGGCGATTTCCACTTACGTGCTAGTCGGATTCCTGCGCCGCGACCGGCGTTCGAATGAGGCGGCGTTGAAATACCTCCTGCTCGGAGCATTTTCGTCCGGAGTTTTTGCCTACGGACTTTCGCTCTTTTACGGAATTGCAGGCAGCACAAATCTACGGGACATTCAGCGCGCAGTATCGGCGCAGAATCCGCACAACCCGGTGCTGGTGATCGCGCTGTTAACGACGATGACCGGACTGCTTTTTAAAATCGCCGCCGTGCCATTTCATCAGTGGGCACCGGACGCATACGAGGGCGCGCCCACCAGCATTACCGGCTTCATGTCAGTCGCGGTGAAAGCGGCGGCATGGGCGATGCTGCTGAGAATTCTTGTCTTCGGACTATTTCCCCTGCGCTCGGTTTACACTCCTGTAATTGTCATTGTCGCCATAGCAACCATGACGGGCGCGAACTTTGCCGCCCTTACGCAATCGAACACGAAGCGGCTGCTGGCTTACTCCTCGATTGCGCACGTTGGCTACATGCTGCTGGCCTTTGTGGCAATGGGAACCTCGCAACCCGGCACCCCAGCCTTCGCGGACGGCTTCAAGGGAATCTTGATCTACCTGCTCGTCTACACCTTCATGAATCTCGGCGCGTTCGCGGTGATCACGTCGTTGCGGCAAGGCAATGTGATTGGCGATGAGCTCGACGATATGGCCGGGCTTTACCAGCGCGCTCCGGTCGAAGCCGCGTTGATGCTTCTGTTCCTTCTTTCTCTTGCGGGGATCCCGCCCGCCGCCGGATTCTTGGGTAAGTACTATATCTTCCTCAGCCTGATTGAAAGCGGGCATTACGGGCTGGCTTCGCTCGGCGTTATCTATTCTTTGTTAGGTCTCTATTACTACTTGAAGATCGCAAATGCGATGTTGATTCGGGCGCCGATGGAAACCGAGAGGCTTTCCGTGAGCCTTGGAATGCGCTGCGCGGTGGGTGTTACAGCGCTTGCAACTCTCGTCATAGGAATTTACCCGGAGCCTGCGATCCAGAGCGTGAACTGGTCGCTTGGAATCGTGAAATCGCAAACGGCGCGACCTATCCGACCAATCCGCAGATGACGCTTCAAATCTTGTCCCGGAGCTGATTTACAATTCCATTGCATGGTTGTCCTGCCCGATCAACCGCCTAACAAAAAGCCGCTTACGTCATTCGCGCGGTATTCGGAGATTGGGTTCATTATCCCCGCATGCGTTTTACTCGGCTTGTTGTTTGGGAAACTTGCCGATTACTGGTTGCATACGCACTGGCTCTACGTCGCCGGGATCGTGTTTGGAGCCGTAGTTGGATTTTGGCAAATGATTCGCAGGGCGATGGGCGCCTTCAATCAAGATGACTGAGCGTGATGATCTCGACGGGCCAGCAGAAAATCGCTCGGAGGAAACCTTTGCTGAAACATCGATATTCGAGCGGATTCTTCCTCGCCTGCTGCGCAACATTTTAATTCTGAGCGTTTTGCTGCTGGCCCCCGCATTTTGGTTTTACCGAATAGCCGGGGCAATTGGATTTGCCTTCGGAGCGGCGATTTCCTACGTTAATCTTAGGGCGCTTTCGCGTGGCGTTGAAGGCCTTACCAGCCGCATCGTTGACCAGAACAGCCGCGAAAAGGGCGGGCGCATCGTCATGCGCTTCATGCTGCGCTATCTGTTGGTCGGGGCGGTTGCCTATGCTATATTCAAGAGTTCTGCGCCAGCGTTTCGCGGCTTTTTGTGGGGATTGCTAGTCCCGGCTGCGGCCTTGATGGTTGAAGCTGGATGGGAGGCTTACGCGGCGTTGACGCGGGCTAAAGCCCCCTACTAGCCTAGTTCGAAACGGTGCGGGTGAAGCCGCGCCCCTTCAACGCAATTATTTTCAAAGCAATTGTTAAAGCAATTATTAATGAATTCGAGAATTCTGAAAGCGCAAAATCTAAATGGAACAACTGGCTTTTACCGCACTATTAAATCGTCTGTTCGGCGCCGGTGTGCTGATGCTGCTGAACGCGTTGCATATTCCAGTCAAGCATCCCAACACTCCAATCTCCAATAGCTTTGCCATGGAAGTGCTGGTGGCGCTGCTGCTCATGGCATTTTTTATCGCGGTGCGCGCGCGCCTTTCAGCCGAGCGCCCCAGCGGTTTGCAGCACGTCATGGAAGGGATTCACGGCTTCATCGGAGACCTGGCGGCCGATACGATCTCCGATCATTCCGAACGGTACGTATCGTATTTGACGGTTTTAGCGCTCTTCATTCTCATCGGCAATTTAATCGGGCTTGTTCCCGGGCTGGAATCGCCCACGGCAGTGCCCGTCGTGCCCTTGGGCTGCGCGTTGTTCACCTGGTTTTATTATCACTTTTACGGAGTGCGGCAGAACGGCGCCTTAGGATATTTCAAACACTTCATCGGCCCACAGGATAAAGACATTCCTGTGGTGCTTCGGATTTTTCTTCCGATCTTGATGTTTCCCATCGAGGCCTTCAGTCATCTGGCGCGAATCATGTCCTTGACCGTTCGTCTGTTTGCCAACATGTTTGCGGGAGAAATGGTCACGCTGGTCTTCTTCTCTCTCATACCCCTTGGCGTTCCGCTGGTTTTCGAGGGGCTTCACATCGGAGTATCGGTCATTCAGACATATATTTTCGTCCTGCTGGCCGCCGCGTACATTGGCGAAGCGACGGCGCATGCACATTAAAAGTGATGCTCAGTACCTGTACTCAGTACTGAGAACTGTTAACTGTCATCAGCCCTCAGCGTGAGGGCGCCGGCTCCAAAGAGCACGGCGTCAACCACCCACTGGCGGCGATTCATAAAAGGAGAAACACAATGCGGAAATTTGTGATGTTGATGTTCGTAATGATTATTGCGTCGGTGATTGCGGTGCCGGCGTTTGCTCAAACCACCAACGGGAACGCCGCCTCCACCACCAACTGGGTGGCCTTGACTGCAGGATTCGCCATCGCGCTGGCGGCGGGACTGGCTGCGCAGGGCCAGGGCAAAGTAGCGGCCGCGGCTTGCGAAGCTCTTGGACGGAATCCGGCAGCTCGCGCCGGCATTCAGCTCGCCATGTTGCTTGGATTGGCGTTTATCGAATCACTCGTGCTGTTTACGTTCGTCATGATCTTCCTGAAAGTGCAATGACGAAGTAGCCGGAATTGCTGAACCAAATAAAAGGCCTCCGCCTAAGCGGAGGCTTTTTTACTGCGGCCAGAGATTAAACTTTGCGCTCGCCGTCCCAATTGGACGATCGATTGTCCGGCACTTTCTGCAGCGCTTCGACGAGAACGCGACGAAGTCTATACCGGCTATCCAGATCCATACTCACGAACTCGAATCCGATTTCATTGACGCGGGCGCGGCGTAAAAGAACTTCGCCACGGATTTTCTTCACGCCGAGCGAGATTTCGACGTGAGCTTCGGAACCAACACGCAGATTATCGCTGCGTGTTCCCATGCCGCCGCCCAGACTCATTTCGCGCATGATGATGTTCGACTTTCCCCACGAACTGGAAAGCGTGGCGGAAAGCGTGCGCGGCAAAATGATGCGTTCGTAGCGGCGCTGGCGAACCCACGGGCATCCTGGCGCCGAATCGAGCGGCGCGATCGAGATTTCGCTCGATTCAAGTCCACTTTCTACCAGAGCCTGAGTGCCATAGCGCGGGTCGATCTTGGAAAGTGCCTGAATGGCCGCGATTCTCAACTCACGGTGCTGGCTATAACCGAACATTTTCTTGTCTTCGACGATGGCTCGAAGAACCGGAACCGCGTCCCCCTCGCGCAAACGGCCCAGCGATTCGATGGCCTTCAGTTGCACGAAGGGCGGCCGGCTCTGCGCTTCTCCAGCCGTGGCAAGCGTGATCAGATTCCCGCTGGCGCTGCGATCCTGGCTCATGCCAATCTCGTCGATCGCCTCAGGCAGAATGAGAGAGTCGAGCAGTTCCAACAGTTCGACCAGCGTGCGACCTCGATCAGGCGCGGCGCCATAGGCAATTTGGCGAACGATGACATCTTGATAAAAGCGGTTGAATTCGCCCATGCGGGAAGGTAAGAGTTCCAGCATCGAAGTGACGGCGAGTCTGCTCAGAAGTCCAACCGTGGAGGCGGCCTGACGTGCTTGGCCCGTCCGCAAAATATCGCGCAGATCATCGATCGCCGGTTGGCCAAGTTCTCCGACGAGTTCCACGATGCGATCACATTCCACACGTTTTTGAGCACGGAAGAAGCGGTCGGGNNTGTTGCAGCACGTTGACCAGATCCTCGGGCACAACATCTGCATTGATCGCTTCCTCGATCATTTCGGGCAGGCGGTTTTCGATTCCAATACGCGAACGTAGATCCTGCACCAGCGCCGGCCGTTGAGAACCAATACTCTCAAGCGAAATACAGAGCTCTGCGATTGCCTTGTACTTTCTCCGGCTGCAGGCTTCCTGCCCGAAGCGCGCGAAGGACGCGCTTAGCAAGCTCTGGATTTCGGCGTCGCTTTCCTTGGTCAGTTTCGCCGCGATCGCAGCCATGGTGTTGGGCATGACCTCATCGGGCGCGGTGGCGTACAGGTCGGCCAGTTGCGCCAAGCCGGTCGCGGTCTTTCGCCGAGGGTCCGCCTCTTTTGCTTCGATTCCGCTGGCATAATTCGCAAGAACTTTAGAAGCCAGGTCGTTATCGTCACGTTCAAAAAGCAGTTCGACAAACTGGCGAATGTTGCGCGGCGNNCTCTTCTTGCCTGCTTCCGGTATCTCCGCCCAGAACATGCGATCAAGAATGTCCGCATGCGATTCGACCATCACGCCGGCTTTCGATAATTTATCTTCCTGGACGCGCAGGATCTGGCGCAGCGTGTCCATCTGCCGGCTCATGTG
>PLBX01000121.1 GCA_003135495.1 Acidobacteriaceae bacterium
CGCCTGCGCCAGCAGGAGAACTACGATCCGGTCATATTGTCGAGGAACGCATCGCGAGATAGTTCATGGGACAGTCCTCGCCAGCGCGACCGGTATGTTGTTTCCGACCAAGCAGCCGAGCCGGAACCCGCCTTCGAACCGGAGCCGGCTTTCGAGCCGGAACCCGCGCCAGTCGCGTTTCGTGACGCATCGCAGGCAAGCGGCGCGCACGGTGAAGTAATTTCACTCGACGGCATGCGCACGGTTGCTCCCGCTTATCAAGCGGAAGATCTGGATGTGCCCGCCTTCCTGCGGAAACGCACTGACGTGATGTAATAAAAATGGCGAGCGAGGGANNGAGGGATTCCTTCGCTCGCCTTATATGTTTATCCGCTCTTTATCCGCACTGAACCCGTCGCGCGGATCTATTTGAAAAATTCCGCCATATTGGACCCGGACCCCGCTGCACCGGGAAAAGTGGTCAGACCCAACCCCTGCATCATCAAGCGAAGCGTGTTCTGGTGCTGATAGAACGTCGTCGACTTATATCCCAACTTCGAAAATTCAGGACTCACTGTGACCCACGCCACACGCCCACCACCGTGATTATNNGTCATTGCCGGACTCATCGAAAAGGATGATCAACAATCCGGCATCCTTGAAAGTGCTGCTGGCGATGAGCGGAGCAATATTCTTCTTCAGCCAACCGTCGGCAGTAGCGAGCGAGCAGTTATGCGCGTCGTTGCACAAATTCGGAGTGATGAACGAATACTGGGGAAGGTGACCGTTCGTCAGATCGCTGGCAAATTCCGTGAAGGGGACCAGATTCAGTTTTTCGCTGCTGCTGTTGACGACATCCGAAAAAAACGACAGCGGACAGTGTTTTCGCGCATAATTGCCGACATCGGGCTGGATATAGCCCGTGTAGGGAAGGCTCTCCTCATACGCTTTCCAGGTTTTGCCCGCGGTGAGCAAGTGACGCACGACATTATCAGCCGTCACGGTGCCGGTGAAGCCGTCGTTATTAGTGATGATCTGCCCGGTTGTGAGCATAAAATAGTTGCCGATCGAAGGGTGCGTATTGGCGTAATCCTGTGTGGCGAGGCCGTAGGTCTTAGCTAAACCGTTCAGGTACGGCATGGAAGAATTGCCAATCACACTGGAATAGTTATTGTTCTCTTCAACGACGACAAAAACGTGCTTGAACGCCGGAAGGGTCTGAGCGAAACACGAAACGGACAGCGATAGAAGCAAAAGACAACGTAAATAGCTGAACATGTTTTACCAACCTCACTTTGAGAAATACGAAGCGGCGAGAGGGAAAACTCTAAGTAACTTTCCCTAAGCATCGCCTCTCGCAGTGAGGCCGTCAAAATCGGAAGTTCATCGTTTGGAGGATATCCAGCCGCTAATCCTGGTTTCCAGCATATCGAGTGGCAGCGGGCCCTGGTCCAGGACGGCATCATGAAACTCGCGCAAGTCAAATTTCGGCCCGAGTTCCTTCTGCGCCCGCCCCCGCAGCTCCAGAATCCGCATCTGCCCCATCTTGTAGGACAGCGCTTGCGCGGGCCATGCAATGTATCGATCGACTTCGGTGTTGATATTTTCATCGTCCATAGCAGTATGCTCGTGAAAAAAGTCGACCATCTGCTGGCGCGTCCAGTGCTGGGAATGCACTCCCGTATCGACCACCCAGCGTACCGCTCGCCACATTTCATTCTGCAAGCGCCCGTAGTCGCTGTATGGGTCCTGATAAAAACCGACTTCTTTCCCCAAGCGCTCCGAATAAAACGCCCAGCCTTCGGTGTAGGCATTTAAGTCAAGGTTGTACTTGCGGAACGGGGGCAGGCCAGTCAGTTCCTGCGCGATTGAAAATTGCAAGTGATGTCCAGGGACGCCCTCATGGTAGGCGATGGCTTCTACATTCAGAAGCAGGCGCTTCTCAGGCGCATGTTCATTGACGTTAATGCGTCCGGGGCGCGAGCCATCTCCAGCGCCAATGGAATAATCGGCAGGCGGGGCGGAGGCGCTGCGGAACGCTTCCATGGGCACGACGTCAAGCTTGTTCTTCGGCAGACGCCCAAATAATTCCGGCAACTTCGTATACATCTGGTCGCGATAGTGCGTGTACAAATCAAATAATTGCTGCCCAGATTTCGCGTGCAGTTTTGGATCTTGCTGGATGTGTTGATTGAACGATTTCAGATCGCTGAATCCCTGCGCCTTGGCAATGGCCAACATCTGGCCTTCAATCTCAGTGACGCTTCTCAAGCCAAGTTCATGAATTCTCTCCGCTGGGAAATCGGTTGTAGTCTGATGGCGGACCGCGAAGCGGTACCGCGCCTCGCCGTCGGGCAAGGACCATACGCCGGGATCGAGCCGGCCGTGGGGCGCATAATCCTCACGCACGAACTTGGCGAACCTGGCATACGCAGGGGCGACTTCACTCTTCACGGCGCTTTCAATCTGTTCTCGCAGCCGCTTTCGATCAGCTTCAGAAACGGCATCGTGAAACTTTTTCAGCGGTTCACAAAATGGACTCTTGTCCAGCGAATCGTCGGCAATCCCTTGGGCCTGACTTGAAACTTTTTCCAGCAGATATTTCGGAGGCATCAGGTGATCGCGGAGTCCGTTGCGCATCTGTTCCATGGATTGGTCGAGCACTCGCGGAAGTTGATGCAGCCGGGACAGATAATCTTCGTAATCCTTCACACTGCGGAACGGCGAATCGAACGGCAGGGAAGCGTATCCCAGGTGAACACCGCCGAACTGCGTCGCCGGCATCTCCCAGTCTCTAAATTTTGCTGCGTCGAGTGCTTCTCGTAGACTGCGCAGCATTAGCGCGTGGTTGAGTTTTTCCTGCTCCGGAAATCCGGCGACATTGATGGCTTCGAACCGCGCCAGCGATTGACGCGCATGTTCAAGATCGTCCGCAATCGCTTTGTCCGAATAATCGCTCACCCGGTCGTTGTAACGGTTGTCGCCGACCTGCGTCGCGAGTTCTGGCTGCGTTCGCAGCGTGTACTCCCATTCGTCGGCGAGCAGACGATCTAGTTCGGCGCGACGCGCTGCGAGAGTTTGTTCGGCAGCGTGAGCAAGAAAAGGAACGAGTAGGCCTAGGGTGAGAGACAGAAGCAGAAAGAGTGTTCGCAAGATGAAAACCTCAAGAATCTGTATTTAAAGGTTTGGATTCGCCGTAAAAAAGTAGCAGAAAAAGCGAATTTGTGGGTGCTGGTCGAAATCTTGTTACGCTGTTGACGCCCGAAAAATTGTGGGTTTCGCGGTAGGAGTGGCCTCACGTGCTGTGCAAATGGCTGCATAATTGGGTACCTCCGAAGGTAACAGGGTCACCATTACCGAGGTGCGTGTCCTTCGTTGTAATTACGATTAAAGGTAATTGATTCATGTAGTTATGAGGAGCAATGGGATGATGCGAGCTTTGCACTTTGGCATTGCGTAAAAACCCGTAAATCGCCTACTATCGGACAGTTGCAGCAGACCGGCGCCGATCCGACGCGATTTGGCGACACTCTTGCATCTTAATAATCAGCCGATTAGAGAGATTAGCCAGGTATAACTGGCTAGGTACTACTTTGGCAGAGTACAAACGGGGATGGGATCAGTGAAGGTAAGAGCTTGCGTTCTTCGTCTTGCATATTTTTTAGGATTAGCGATTTTGCTGGAGGCGAGTGGCATCGCGGCCAGTGTCACCCCCCCAACCCTCACGCGACACAATAATAAAACACGTGCTGTCACGGAAAATCCGCATGCGAAAAGGCGGATGAGGACGCTGGCGAAAAGCCGCGCCCCGCGGTCGCATCACGCTGTTACGAGCGCTACTGCGACTCATCCTGCGACCGCTGCCTCGGCCCACACGGCAACGCGGCGCCATCATTACTACGAGCGTTTTTACACCAGTTCTTTTGCATCTGACATCGTTGAAGGCGATCAGACGCGCGGTGAAGATCCGATCGTCCGCCAGGCCGCAATCGATGCTCTTGGCAACATGAACGGCACTGTGGTCGCGATTGAGCCGACCAGCGGACGCGTTCTCGCCATGGTCAACCAGCGGTTGGCCCTTTCGAGCGGCGCCCAGCCCTGCTCCACAATCAAACTTTCCGTGGCCTTGGCTGCTCTTAGCGAAGGCGTGATCGACGCGCAAACTCAAGTCGCGCTCGGTGGCCGCAGCCGCATGAATCTCACCATGGCACTGGCGAAATCGAACAATGCTTACTTCGAAGCGGTAGGGCGCAAGCTCGGCTTCGAGAAGGTGCAGTACTACGCGCACCAGTTCGGTCTTGGCGAACTCGCGGGATATCACATTCCCGGCGAACAACTCGGGACCTACCCAGAAGAAGAAATTTCCGAGAAACTTGGCGGCGTCAGCAAGATGTGCTCCTTTGGCGAGGGCATTTCCATGACCCCATTGCAATTGGGCGCGCTGGTGACGGCGATTTCTAACGGCGGCACTCTCTACTACCTGCAGCATCCGACAACTCCCGAAGAGGTGGCTAACTTTCAGCCCCGCGTCAAGCGCCATCTCGACATCGAGCCTGTAATTCCTGAACTCTCGGACGGCATGGCCGGAGCCGTTGCCTACGGCACGGCGCGCAGCGTGCGCTTGAATTTCAACGAAGAGTCGATCCTCGGCAAGACGGGGACGTGCTCCCACGCTGGAACCCGCTTCGGATGGTTCGCCTCCTACGCCAACACCGATATCGGACGCATTGTGACGGTAGTCTTTCTACAGGGCGGGCGGCCCACCTTCGGACCAAAAGCGGCTGAGATCGCCGGACGCATGTATCGCAATCTCTACGATCACAACTTCTTCGTGGCTGGCGCAACTGGCACCGATCTGCGGAAGGTCAATACCCCAGCCAGCCAGCAATAGTCACCTAGCAATAGCAGGGAGGGAGACGCCGCAAGCCGCGTCTCTACAGGAATTTCGTGGGCCTGTGCAAGTCTTTTTTTCTTCTTCTTCACAGTGACCAAAGGAATCCACACCTAGACGTTGCTATTCGGGTGCACGCCCGCTCTGACCAAAATTGATGCAAGCGATGGTCGATGTCAGCGAAGGCATGCTTCGAAACGGCTCCTGCGATGGGATTCCGACATATCCGGGAAATAGGACTCCAATCCGATGACCAAGGAAACTAGAATTTCACTGTTATGCTCGCGAATAATTCTTGCTTGAGTGAAAATTGCAGAATCCATGAGTTCCTCTTCCGCAGCAGTGGCAATCAAGCATGAAGGTCGGCAGCACACGCCGGCCGCCCGCCTGTTTCAGTCCCCGAAGCTGCGCATCCTGCTAGGTTGTTTGTTCTTGGTTGCGGCTGTACTCGCCTGCTACAACCCTGTCGTCCACAATCGATTTATCAGGTATGACGACGAGGGATACATCACCGACAATCCCCACGTGAAAGCAGGTTTGACGTGGTCGACCGTGAAATGGGCTTTCACCACTTATGAGCAAGCCAACTGGCACCCCCTAACCTGGATCTCCCACGCCATCGACTATCAGCTTTTCGGCATGAATCCTGCGGGGCACCACTACGTGAGCGTTTTGCTGCATGCGGTCAATGCGGTGCTCCTGTTTTTGCTCTTGCAGAGCACGACTGGATTTCGCTGGCGCAGTCTGATGGTTGCCGCCCTCTTTGCACTGCATCCAATGAATGTTGAGTCCGTCGCCTGGGCATCCGAGCGAAAAAATGTATTGAGCATGTTGTTTTTTCTGCTGGCTCTGCATGCCTATGGATGGTATGCGCGCCACCCCAAATTCACTCGGTACTCCGCAGTATTTGGGCTCTTTGCGCTAGCGCTTCTCAGCAAGCCGCAGGTCATCACATTTCCGCTGCTGCTTTTTTTGTGGGACTACTGGCCGCTGGGTCGATTTGGACACGCGGCTGGGTTTGATCCGGGCGTAAGCGATCCTAGTGTTACTCCGCGTGTTGCGCGGAGTCAGGCTAGCGGATTGCAGCCTCGCCAGCTCGTGTTGGAGAAGGTGCCGCTGTTGCTGCTCTCCGGCGCGAGCGCGCTCGTCACAATGAAAGCGCAGAAGGCTGGAAATGCGGTTCAAAATCTCAGCCAATACAGCACGCTCCTGCGGATAGAGACTGCGGTGATTTCATACGTGCGCTACTTGGGGAAGATGTTCTGGCCTTCGAAGTTGGTGGCGATGTATCCGCACCCCACGGAGCTTTATCCGGCGTGGCAAGTAGTCGGGGCGGTTCTGTTATTGGTCCTGATAACTACAACGGTCCTCGTACGCGTGGGTCAGCAACGCTATCTGGCGGTCGGATGGTTCTGGTTTCTCGGCAGTCTCGTGCCCATGATTGGTCTGGTTCAGGTGGGCTTTCAGGGGATGGCTGATCGCTACGCCTACATCCCATTCGTGGGGCTGTTTTTGATGTTCACGTGGCTGGCGGCTGATTTTGCCAAAGCCAGAAAAGTTCCTTCCTTATGGCTGGCAGTTCCCGGCGCGGCTTGCCTTATCGCGCTCGGCGTTCTTAGTTACCATCAGGTCAGCTACTGGCGCGATACTCTGTCGTTTTGGCAGCGCACACTGCAACTCACTAACAATAACTATGTTGCAGAGGACAACCTGGGGGAGTTTCTATTTAGTCAGGATAGGCTCGACGGGGCGGCCGCCCACTTCCGCGCCGCGCTGGCGATCCGTCCCGGGGGGCTGACCGCGAATTTGAATCTGGGCGCCTATGAAGATCGCCGCGGTAATTTCCCAGCGGCGATCGAGCATTATGAAATTGTTGCTCACAACGCCGGCGACGTTAATCTTCGCGCTACTGCCTACGGCAGTCTCGGATTTGTATATCGAGAAATGGGAGAGCTATTAAGGGCGAAGCAGTGTTTTCAAATCGCATTGCAGATGGCGCCCCGCGGGGCTAGAGCAATGATCGGCATAGGCTTGATTGCTCAGCAAGAAGGAGATATGGCGGAGGCGATACGGCAGTACTCCAATGCCGCGACGTTGCAGCCCTCCGATGTTGTGTACCTGTTGCTTGCACAAGCCTTGGAGCACGGAGGGCAACCGGAACAGGCGAGAGCAATCTATGAGCGCTTGGCATCTTCCCCGAACGTCTCCGCCGCGCAACGCGAAGTGAAGTCGCTTCTTTCCGGAAAGTAAACTTTGTCCTTCATTTCTTCAAATCAGAGCTTGCCCTGTGGCTAGCGCAATTCGACAAACCTACCGCTTTACTTCATCCTTGGCGACCACGCCGTCCTTGATGTAAATAATGCGGTGCGCGTACTCGGCGATGTCATGCTCGTGCGTCACCAGGACGATCGTATTGCCTTCAGAATGCAGCCGATCAAACAGGGCCATGATCTCATTGCCAGTCTGTGAATCGAGATTGCCGGTGGGCTCGTCGGCGAGGATGATCGCGGGCTTGTTTACCAAGGCACGCGCAATGGCCACACGCTGACGTTGGCCGCCCGACAATTCATTGGGCTTATGATTCATGCGCGATTCCATTCCAACCGCGGTCAGTGTCTCTTTGGCCCGCTGAGTTCGCTGTTCCGAAGGGACCCCGGCATAAATCAGGGGCAGCTCCACATTGTGCAGCGAAGTCGCGCGGGCTAGAAGATTGAAGGTCTGAAAAACAAATCCAATTTCGCGGTTACGAATGCGAGCCAGTTCGTCGTCGTCGAGTTCGCTAACCAGCTGTCCGTTGAGCCAGTATTGACCTTTCGACGGCGAGTCGAGACAGCCGATCAGATTCATCAAGGTCGATTTGCCGGAACCGGATGGTCCCATGATGGCGACATATTCGTTGCGCTGAATTCGCAGGTTGATGCCGCGCAGCGCGTGCACCTGTTCCGAGCCCATGTCATAGGTCTTCCACAGGTCCTCGGTGGAGATCATGTAGGAGTTGGGAGCGGACCAATTCGCCGGTTTATCGATGGTTAGAACCTCGGCAGTCGCCATCTTGTTCTCCTTCGTCGGATCGGGCTGCGGCACTTGCGCTCCTGCTTAGACGTTCCACCCGGGCAGAGGTTAGGCGTTTCGAATCGTGACGCGTCTCTTCGGGCCTTGCTCCAGACTTTCCCGACCGGTTACTCAACCGGCGTACCTGTGTAGTTTTACACACCGCCGAATCGCAGCGGGAGTCGCACCTACAGGTACGTTCAAATAGAGAGGAAAGTTCCGACCACATTCACCACAAATGTCTTCCGTTATCTGCAAGTCATGGTTTGAGATCGTGATTCATTATATCGTGCCTAGGTTGAGGCCCTGCCGTTTAATAGCACGGTGCCTCCAGAATCACTAGCGTTTGGGTGAAAGATAATGCAACACAAGCCGCAATTTCTTCTATTTTGAGTAAAACTGCGAATCGTTCCATGAAATGTGCTCTTTAGAGGTCGCTTCTCCTTGCCATGGAGCATCGAAAGATCATAGAATTAACGCCACTGAAGTCTTTCTTTAGGCAGGCCCCTCTATGTTCTCCACAGGTTTTCGGAATAGGTTCTTTGTTGCTGCGCTGGTAAGCGCTTTGTCTTTTGGATGCGCGTCTTTATCGGAAGCACAAGACAAAGATGCTCAAGCGCCCGACAGCAAAGGGTCAACTGCCCAAGGTAACCAGACGGATCCGCTAAAGCGACCAGTCCCCGAGAAGCAGAGGAAGGCTAATGCGAAAGCGCTCAAGATCGAGTTGAGCAAGACTTATCGCAAGTGGCTTGATGAAGATGTGCGCTGGATCATTACCGATCAGGAACGGTCCGCCTTCATGCAGCTTTCGAACGATGAAGAGCGAGACCAGTTCATCGAAGCCTTCTGGCAGCGCCGCGATCCCACACCTGACACTGAAGAGAACGAGTATAAAGAAGAGCACTATCGACGTATTGCGTACGCCAATGAGCATTACGCGGCGGGGATCCCCGGATGGAAGTCTGACCGCGGCCGTACTTACATCGTGTTCGGCCCGGCGGATGAAATTGAATCTCATCCTTCGGGCGGCAGCTACGAACGTCCCATGGAAGAGGGCGGAGGAGAGACGTCAACCTTCCCATTTGAAACCTGGCGCTATCGCTATATCGAGGGAATTGGACAGGAAGTAATGATCGAGTTCGTCGACACATGCATGTGCGGCGACTACCACATGACACTGGACCGCTCCGAAAAGGATGCGTTGAAATACACTCCGAACGCTGGATTGACGCTGTACGAGCAAATGGGGATGTCGAGCAAAGCGAGCCGTTTTACCAACGGCGGCCTCGAGCAACTTGGCCAGTCGCCATTCAACAACGATTTGCAGACCAAAGAATTCGATCGTCTCGAGCAGTTCGCCAAATTACAAGCAGCCCCGGCGGTGAAGTTCAAGGACCTGGAAGAAGTGGTCAGCCACAAGATCAGCGTGAACCTCATGCCGTTTGATGTGCGGGCCGATTTTGTGAAGGTCACAAGCGATACAGTGCTGGTTCCAGTTACGATCCAGATCAAAAATCGCGACGTTACATTCCAGAACAAAGATGGCGTGGAACGCGGTACCGTGAATATTTTCGGACGCGTAACAACGCTTACCGGCAAGATCGTTCAAACCTTTGAGGACACGGTGCAGGTTGATGTCCCGGTTGAGCTCCTGCCCAAGACCGCCGAAAATTCGTCGGTGTATTGGAAGGCGCTGCCGCTGCGCATCAGTCAGAATCGCTATCGGCTAGACGTTGTGGTTAAAGATGTGAATGGGGACCGCACGGGAAGCTGGAGCCACGCAATTGTGATTCCCGATTTCAGCGAGGACAAGCTCAGCAACTCCACCCTGATCATCGCCGATCAGATGGAACCTGTGGCGACAAAAAATGTCGGCACCGGCAATTTCGTGATCGGAACCACCAAAGTGCGGCCGCGCGTGGCGCCGTCGGATGGCAAGCCGATTCTTTTTAAGCGCAACCAAAAACTGAATTTCTGGATGCAGGTTTATAACCTGAGCGTTGATGAAAAAACGCACAAACCTTCAGCCACTATCGAATATAATGTGACCGACGCTAATAACAAGGCAGTCATCCATACCGTCGAGTCGACTGACACGATGGGCAATGTGGGTGACCAGGTGACGCTGCAGAAGACCCTGGCGGCTGCGAATCTGCAGCCTGGTTTGTACAAGATCGATATCAAAGTGAACGACAAGCTTTCCAAGCAGACGGTAGATCCCACGGCGACTTTTGCGGTGGAGTAAGCTCAGCGATCTTCCAAGGTGGTAGGCGGAATGCTCCGAAGGTTCGAGGTTTTCGTACTTGTCGCAACCGTGCTTATCTTTACCGTGAGCATGGCTCCTTCGGCGTGGTGTGAGAACTCTCATGTGGGCTCGGGGGCGATCACCGGTTACGTTCGCGATGGAAGCGGTGCTCCGCAGATGGGAGCGGCAGTCGAAGTGCTTGGCTCTGCCGCCCAAGCGCTGAAAGTTTTCACCGATGACCGCGGTTTTTATTCCATAGCGAGCCTGCTGCCTGGAACGTATAGCCTGAAGATCAGCGCACCCGCCTTTCTCCCCTCCTTGAGAGAAAAAATTGACGTTCGTGCTGGAGCGAAGGCGATGGTCAACGTTACGCTGACTACTCTCTTCGAAGCGATTCAGTTAGTCCCTCTGCGCAGTCCGGTCGATGATGACGACTGGAAATGGACGTTGCGCTCGGTTTCAAACCGTCCGATATTGCGCGTGCTTCCTGACGGCACGACCGCAGTCGCTCAAACCGGGGAATCCGCCGATCACGATCTGAAGGGTACCTTTACTCTAATGGGCGGATCGCAAGGGCAAGGTTTCGGCGGCCCCCACGACATGAATGCCGGGTTCGATATTGAACGATCGCTGCTATCGACCGGCACGCTGCGACTCAGTGGCAATGTTGGCTATGGAGTGGACGCACAGGGCATTCCGGCGGCGGAGCTTCGAACCAGCTACACAAATCGTTTCAACGGAGTTTTCGAACCTTCCGTAGCCATCACCGCTCTTCGGCTCAACTCGCCAGATTCGAACTCCATGCCTGGGGGATCGCTGCAGGCTCTGTCCATGACAAGTACGGACCGCATTGTTCTTGGCGACAAGATTGAAATGAAGGTTGGAAGTGAACTGCAGACGATTCAGTTCATGGGCCGGGTCCATGCGTTCAAGCCTTTCGGGACGGCAGATTTTCATGTGACGCCGAACACTGTCGTCGAATATCAGTACGCGAGTTCGCTTCCGGATTCTTCGCTGGCGGATGGTTTCGGCGAGCGTTTCAATTCTGCTTCCGCGGATCTGAACGAGACGGCGCCGCGAATGAGCATAAGCGGTTTCTCGCCTGCAGTGGAACGTGCCCGGCATCAGGAGTTGTCAGTTTCGCAGCGCATCGGCAAGAACAATATGCAGGTGGCGTTTTATTCGGACAGCTTTGTTGATCCGGTGCTGACCGGGCTTGGCGATGTGACGGCGGAGTTTGGCGAAGTGCTGCCCGACTTGTATTCGGGAACTTTTAACTATCAGGGAAACGATTTTTCAACGCGCGGGATGAGAGTGGTGTTGCAACGCAAGCTGCTTTCCGATCTGACTGCCACGCTGGATTACGCGTATGGCGGTGCTCTTGGCCTCTCACAGCCGGATGTTCAGTTGCAGGATGCGCGGGCGTCGATTCGCTCGGAGCGGTATCAATCAGCTGCGGTGAAGTTCAGTGGATCCATTCCAAAGACGAAAACCCGCTGGATCGCATCGTACCGATACTCGGGCGATCATACTCTGACCCCAGTCGACGAGTTTAATAGCTCAGCGGGCCGCTCAGATCCCTTCTTGAATGTTTGCGTTCGCCAACCCATTCCCGCCAGCTTTCTCGCCGGACACATGGAAATTCTCATGGAACTCCGAAACCTGCTAGCGCAAGGTTACGTTCCAGTGATGGGAAGCGACGGACAAACGGTTTACCTCGTGCAGTCCGCCAGATCGGTGCGCGGCGGCGTGGCCTTCAGCTTTTAAATTAACCGACTCTCGCTATTACAATCCGTAATTTCATAGTTTGTTCCGATCTCTCCCGCCATATGACTAATCGCTTGCATCACTATTTGTCGTGAAGTTAAACACTGCTCTTTGCGCTGCTACTCGTTTATAATTCCGCGATCTCACAGGACAGTTGTTTTCTGCTCGCAGATCGCAAGTACGTTTGCCTCTGTGAACACAAGGAGAACCGGCAATGAAGCTGCGTTTATTGGTGGTCTTTGTTCTACTCTCCGTTCTGCTCCCGACGACCGTGCTCGTAGGTCAGACTTTTCGTGGAACAATTCTCGGCACGGTAACGGACTCGACTGGCGCTGTGCTTGGCGGCGCCTCAGTTAAGGTTCGCAACGTGGGAACCGGGCAGGAGCGGTCTGCGACGACCAGTGCGGATGGGAGCTATGTGGTCCCTGAACTACCCATAGGGACCTACAACGTCACCGTCACCCAGACTGGATTCAAGACCTTCGAAGCCACTAACGTAACGGTCGACGTCGCCACCGAGCGTCGCGTTGATGCAGCCCTAACAACCGGAGCAGTCTCCACGCGAGTTGAAGTTTCGGGCGACGAATTGCCACTGGTGGAGTCGACCTCCTCGGAACTGGGCGGCACGTTGACGACCGAAGCGATCGAGAACATCCCGGTGAACGGTCGCGATTATACGAAACTGATTTATCTCAACCCTGGTGTCTCCGGATCACCTGATCAGATCTCCGATTCTCCGGGATCGTTCGGCACGTTTTCGATGAACGGCTCGCGCGGCCGAGCTAATAATTTTCTGCTTGATGGGACCGATATGAACGACGGCTTCCGCAACGATCCGGCCATAAACGAAGCTGGCGTGTTCGGAGATCCCGCGACAATCCTGCCTCTTGATGCGGTTGCGGAACTCCGTGTTCTTTCAAACTATGAAGCGGAGTACGGACGCAATAGCGGCGCAGTAATCAACATTGTCACAAAGAGCGGAACTAACAAATTGCACGGTTCGCTCCTGGAGTACAACCGCACCAGTTCAATCGGTGGTGCGCGGAACTTCTTCAACACGGTTGGATCGCAAGATCCATTTCATAACAATCAGTTTGGGGGATCGTTGGGCGGTCCAATCATCAAGGATCGAACGTTCTTTTACGTGGATTATGAAGGGCAGCGGGAATCAGGAGCGCAGTCCGGAACAAGTTGTGTACCTGACCCAACGGTGATTGCGGCTGCGGAGGCCGACATTGCCGCGAGGGGAGAGGTTGTGAATCCAGTAATGCAAGCGTTGCTGGCAAGAAATCCCTGGCCGGCCCCGAACCTTGTCTCTGGCGTCAGCGATACAACCGGTTGTTCCGCCGCTAACCTTTCGCTTTCCACCTTGTTCAGAAATCGCGTGGACAGCATGATTGCCAAGGTGGATCACAACTTCAATTCGAATAACCTGCTGACAGGCCGATATTATTTTGGCGATAGCGATCAAAGCTTCCCGTTTGCGCAGTTGGCGGGCGGATTGCTTCCAGGGTTTAATACCATTACTCCGACTCGCGTCCAATTGGTTTCGCTGTCTTATGTGAAGGTGATGGGAACATCGCTGAACGAGGCCCGCCTGGGCTGGAACCGTTTTGCGGAGGGTTTCTTTCCGCAGGATCACAATTTCAATCCGGCCTCGATCGGATTGGATACGGGTGTTACCTCGCCCTATGATTTTGGCTTGCCAAAAATTTCGGTTGGCGGGTTTTCCGTAATCGGCGCGACTAACTCGGTGCCGAGGTCGCGCGTGGATTCCAACTGGCACTTCATCGACAATTATGGATGGAAATCGGGCCGTCACGATTTCAAGGTTGGTTATGAATTCCGGCGAACGACAATCCAGTTAATCCAAGACAATACTTTCCGCGGCAGGCTCACATTCGGCAGCATTGCAGACCCGAATGGCGGAGTCACTCCGTTGCCGCCGCTTGAAGCTTTTTTGGAAGGGACACCCAGTGGGGGCAAAGAGACGCAGGGTAACAGCAAGCGTCACTCCTTCGAAAATAATCATGGATTCTATTTCCAGGACAGTTTCCGGGTAACTCCTCGCTTAACCATGAACTATGGCATGCGCTGGGATTATTTTGGCGTAGTGGGCGAGAAAAACAACCTGTTCTATCAGTTAGATCCGACTTCTGCCACTGATCTGTCGCCCACGAATCAGCTCTACAACAAGGACTACAACAATTTTGCGCCGCGCATCGGTTTGGCCTACGATGTTGCGGGCAAGGGAAAAACTGTGGTTCGAGCGGGATGGGGATTGTTCTATGACGCATTTGCGCAGGACATTTTCCTTGGCCACGCTCCCTACAATTGCGCTTTCTGTCCTGGACCGGCCTACACTGGCATCGGGCCTTCTCCTATCTTGTCGTCAACCTCACCCGTCGCGACGATCACCGCAGGTGTGCCGATCTTTTCGGGATATTCCGGTTTATCGGACTACTTCGGTACGGATAGAAACATTCGCACTCCCTATACCCAGAATTTCAACCTGAACTTGCAGCAGCAATTTGGCAAAGCGGTGGTCGAAGTGGGATACGTGGGGGCGCGGGGCACCAAGCTGTTCCGATTCCGCGATATTAATCAGCCCACCCAGGCGCAGATCACTGCGTACGATACTTCTGCCGCTCAGTGTAACGGCGCGGTCCTGCCGAACTGTCCTATCGCCGGATTTGACGGGCCGGACGGCGCGAACTTCAACGTGCCCCGCACCGCCTATCCTGCGTTGTTCTACGTTAATCGGGAAGAATCGTCTGCGAGCTCTACGTATCACTCGTTGCAAACCAGCTTGCGGACCAACAGCTGGCATGGCGTGACTAGCGCTGTCAACTTTGTCTGGTCTCATTCCATCGACAACGCGAGCGACAGCGAGGATTTCATTCCGAACGCAGCCCAACCGAATAATAGTTTCGCGCCGAATCTGGAACGCGGAAATTCCAACTTCGATATACGCCGCCGTTTCACATGGAACTTCGGCTATCTGCTTCCTCACATGGATGGGGGAATGTCGAAGTTGAAAAATGGCTGGGGATTCGATGGAGTACTTAACCTTCAAGACGGCCAGCCTTTTCAGCTCAACTACAACTTCGAGGGCGACTATTCAGGATCGGGCGAAGGGTTTGACCGCCCCGATATAGTTGGTCCGATTCGTTATGGATCCGGGCCTACCAGTGTTGACCTTTCGTCTTTCCATGTGCCTTGCACTTTTGGGAATACGACAGCAGTTTCTTCCTCAGGCGACAGCAACTGCCTGGCGGGAACCAGACACTTCGGCGACATGGGCCGCAATAGCCTTCGCGGGCCCGCGTTTAAGGAAATGAACTTCTCCATCTTCAAGAACACGGATCTGGCGGAGCACATTGTTCTGCAATTCAGGGCTGAGTTCTTCAACATTTTCAACCATCCCAATTTCGCCAATCCCAACTTACCGAACTTCATCACAGATCCCGCGACCAATGGCCTCGACGCCTCTGGACGCGGTATTGGCAACTTAGGACTGAGCGCGACGGGCGACGTAGGTATCGGCAACCCGTTCCTGGGTGGAGGCGGCCCGCGCGGAACGCAATTCGCTCTTAAACTTACTTTCTAGCGACATTCAAGTCTTTTCCCGACTCCTCCCGCTAAGCTGGGAGGAGTTTTTTATTTGAGAGGTTCCACGTTCTGTGTGATCTGGAGTACACTTCCACAGCATATGTCCGACAAAGCCGCGTCCGATCGCCGTGCTCGGCACCGCCTTCCGGTGCGTGTGCCGGTCAAAGTGCGTCATCAGGGAGATGAACACTCGGGCTTGACTCGTGATCTCAGCTCAACGGGCGTATTTCTTTATTCCGAGACCGGCATGAAACCGGGCTCCAAGCTAGAGTTGGTCATCATGTTGCCTCCGGGGATGGGCATGGGTCCCGGCGGATGGACGATGTGCGAAGCTTCGGTGGTGCGGGTCGAGCAATCTAACGGCAAGAATGTCGGTATTGCCGCAACGCTCGATCGCATAGCCCTGTTGCCAGAGATCAGCTAAAAACGAGAATTATGGCAGGCGGGGGGCCGTCCCGCTCGTTATCAAACTTAGCGAAATCGAGCTCAGCGAACCGCAGAGAGCCTCCAGAAATATTTTGTACCAACGGGCAAAAGATTCTTCCCATTCAACCGCCGCGAATGCAATAATGACCCACTCCAAAAAACAAGGCTTTTTTCAGCCTCCCCCAGGTGAGCCAGGTCATGTGGATTGAAAAACTCACCGACGGCGTTGTCGAACTCGATACGCCGATCGGTTCTCGCTACTTACAGCCAAGTCTTGTACAGCGCGTATTTCTGCTGTGGACATTCCGCAACTTTTGTTCGTTGCCCCAATCCGTGCTCCGCCCGTGGGAGCGCCGCTTGATTGACGGCTTATCGAGTGACAATCGATTCGTGTCTTTAAGTACTGCGTTGGCCGTCGATCGTCCAATCATAGGAAAAGTCGAGCGTCGACCGCCGCAGGCTGATATAGAAGTGTTGCCAGTGCGCAAACCCGTGTCCGCTTCGGAGTCGTCGGAGCCCAGCCGCGAAGCCGCTTCAGCCTAGTTGGCTCGTCCTTAGTTGGCGCGCACTTTAGCTGGCTCGCTCTTTGATAAGGCAGAGAGGTGCGCGCAATTGCGATGCTATAATCGAAGTTTGTCCCCACCTCGCGATTCGCAGAGGGCGCGTAGCTCAATTGGCAGNNTCGATTCCTACCGCGCTCACCATTCTTTTCAATAACTTCCGTAGTTTCTGGCGTTCTATCCGATTCCGTCGGTTGCGCTGGAGTTGCATTTTGTTGCTGACTTGATTTCCGATCCAAACCATCGATCCAGTTGATGTCTGCACCAGGAATGAGATGGCCATAGGTATCGACCGTGATCTGAATTGAGCTGTGCCCCATCTGTTCCTTCACATAAGCGAGCGACGCGCCGTCCTGTATCAGCAGCGATCCGAAGGTGTGTCGCAAATCATGGAACCGGAAGCGTCTGAGGCCCGCATGCTCAAGGCACGGCAGGAAATGATAGTGGACCAAGTTGTTGGGATCGAGCACTGTTCCAGCTTTAGACGAGAAAATGAGATCGTCCGCAATACTCGCCTTGCCTGCCATCATTGCAGCCAGTAACCGGGTGTCGCGCAATTTCAGTAGGGCCCTTCGGAGCTCGCGTGACAAGTCGACACGCCGAGATTTCTTGCTTTTCGGCGAGGTGAACTTTCCATGCACGAAATTCCGCTGCACCAACATGTACCGATTCGAGTCGTCTTCGCTGCAGCCGAACTGAACATCTCCCCATTTCACCGCAATGAGCTCACCTTTGCGTAGGCCCGCCCGTAGTGCCATCAGAAAGAGCGGGTACATATCTGGGCTAAAGTCTTTGACCGACGAGAGAAATTGCTCGGTTTCCTCCCTCGACATTGCGCTAGCCTGGCGAACCGCTTTTTCGCTTTTAGTGAACCGACCCACTTTCGACGCAGGATTCGCTTCAATCACTCCGTCTTCCAGCGCGGCGTTCATAACGGCGCGAAGCGCACACACGACAAGGCGAAGCGTGTTCTTGGAAAATCTTGGGACAGCGATTTCATTAACCACTCGCGTAGCCTGCGACAGATCAGAGAGGAATAGTTTGACTTTGTCACGGGTAATTTCTGTTAGCCGCCGCTCGCCAAATCTAGGGGTCACATGGAGTCGTAGAAGTTGGGCATAGCTGTAAGCCGTTGAAGGTTTGCACTGAAGGTCTGCATAGCTGCTGAGCCAGTTCTTGGCGTAATCCTTGAACAATGGAATCTGTTTTTCTTCCTGCCCTAAGAAACCAAGATCACCGAGAGCAAGCTTCGCTTCCAATTGGCGTTTGACCTGCTCAGCGATTAAGCGGCTGGAGCCTACGCATTTCGCTTTGCGTCGCCCGTGGTAGTTCACGAACACATACCACTTCCCCCCGCGTTTTCTAATTTTCACGCCCATCAGTTCGTCACCCCAGCAATCAGCTGATCCACAATACAGCCTACGTCAACATGCCTTATCTGGTGGGCTTCCATCCATCGATCGAACACGGTTCGGCGAACCAGAATCTTTGTTCCCACACGCGCCGCCGGCAGAGGGTCAATGGATCGATGAATCCACTCTCGGAGGGTTCGTTCTGAGACGCATGCGTGTCCCTGCAGCGCCTTCAGGTCGAGCCACTCGGGTTGTTTCTGTTCCGAAATCATCTGTTTCTCGAACGTACTTTCTACTGCTTCGCAGGCGCATGAAATGAGCAATTTGTAGGTAAAGCGCGGGTGAGGTTATTGGAACGTCGAGTTTCCCTCCACCTCAGCAATTGTGCGATCAACCCTACTGAGGATTTTCCCGACATGCTGTTCGGTCAAAGAACTGTAGCCGCTTTTGGTCGAAGTAGACGGGCAGCGAACCAACGCCACCATTCCGATTCTTGCCGATGATCAGCAGACCGTCCTCGGGAACGGGCCTGCCGTCATCCCCGACGGGCAAGTAAGGCAGCAACACGACGTGGCTGTGCGCTTCAATGTCGCCCGATTCCTTCAAGTCCAACATGGTTGGCCGAGCATTGATTCCGCCTTCCGGTCTTCGCAATTGGGACAGTAGCACCACACCGATGCGCTCGCTCTTTGCGAGTTGGCGCAGTGCGTTGGCGACATAACCCACTCGATCACGCAACTCGCGACCCGGT
This sequence comes from Acidobacteriaceae bacterium, assembly GCA_003135495.1. Lineage (GTDB taxonomy): Bacteria > Acidobacteriota > Terriglobia > Terriglobales > Acidobacteriaceae > Acidiflorens. The sequence goes on from PLBX01000121.1 coordinate 18,635, forward strand.
GCATCCACGAGGCGAAGATAGTCGACGACGATCAGCTTGACCCCGTGACGCCGAATGTAGAGCCGAGCACTAGCCAGCAATTCCTGAATCTTCAGAGACGGCCGATCGTCAACATAGATTGGACATTCAGCGATCACCCCCGCGGCGCGGAGAAGCTCCGACCAGCGCTCACCGCTAATCGCTTGCGGGTTTCGTATTTGGATGGCCGACAGCGAAGACTTGGCGGCTAGGAACCTCTTGCCGATCTCCAAACCCTGCATTTCAAGCGAGAAGGCATAGGTCGGTGTTCCCGCATCACCGCTCGCCAACACGATCTGGATGCCGAGAGCAGTTTTGCCCTTACCCGGCAGTGCGCCAATCGTCCACAGTTCGCCAGGGCGAATCCCCCCCGTCGCGATGTCTAGGGAGGGTATTCCCGTGCTCATGCCGACTAGACCCTGATTTTGGGACTGCGTTTCAAGCTCGCGTAGAACTTCTGGCATCAACTCTTTCACGTGCCGCGCCGCTGCTTTTTCCGACGCGGACTCGATTTCGAGAAGGGATGCCTGGACCCGCTCGATGCAATCGTTTGTCGAAACTGAAAGATCATCTGTGGCGTCGACGAGACATTGCCCCAAACCTCGCGCCCTCCTCCGTCGAGATTTATCAAGGATCAACTGCGCGTAATGCTCGACGTTGGCGGTGCGCGCTATTTCAGATGTCACGTTGTCGCTAAGTGCTACGAGGTATCCCACGCCGCCGATCACTTCCAACTGCCCTTTCGCGATCAAGGCGTCGGTCACGGTCATATCGTCAACCGGTTTGCCGGCCTCAGCCAGCTCTGCAATCGCATGGTAGATGCGGCGATGAGCATCCAAGCAGAAGTCCTGCGCTTTTACTAGCGGCAATACACGGTAAAGGCAGCCAGGATCCAACAGGAGACAGCCAAGGATTGTTTTTTCGGCGTCGACATGGGTGAGGGCCTCCATCTAGTCGCCCTCCATCTGCGCCAGCGCGCGGGTTGCTGGGTTGTCAGTGAGAATATTTGTGTTCTGGCCAGTCGATGGCTCCAAAGACTGGTATAGCCCTTCGCCGAAATACTTCTGGGCGCCCACTGCAAATTTGCCTTTCGCCGTGCGATAAGCGCGGTACGACTGTACCAGCCATTCGCCAACCCCCTCCAAACTTAACTCCGGCATCTGCTTTGCCTGGAAGTCGATCGCATCTTTCAAAGCCCAGATGAGTTGTCGACCTGACCAGCCGCTCGTTTGGCATAAGACTTGAGCCACGCTAGTTGAATTGAGACCTTCTGGCATCGGTTCAGCATCGGGTGGGCATTCGTTCAAATTCGCGCCTACAGGTTTAAGGTTTGAAGATGAAGATGAAGATGAAGAGCATACTTTCGGNNTCGCTGAACTCCTTTTGTTTCTGGAATGTGCGCGCTAGGCCACTCTGGATCCACCATTCACAATCGTCGCTAACCTTCCATGCGCCGGCCAACAGCTGTTTCTTGATCCTTTGCCACGATTCATCGGATGGATTGCGGAGCCGCATGCGAATGGCATACTCGTCGGCATCGATCCGGCATCGTTCCGGCGACGCTGCGGCAGCACACATCAGGAGGATATGGGCACCGATAGCTTCCAGGTCCATTCCCATGACCCGGTCATCGCCGGCAAATTGACGAGGATAAAACTGGAAAGCGGGAGCGCGATCTTTCATCGCCGACCTCCCTCGACGCACGTGGAAAATTCGGGCATGTCCCGCAACCAATCGCCTGGGTAAAATTGAAAGCTTGGTCGTTTCAATCTGGGTACCGCCTTTCCGGTTCCATGCTTCCAAACTGAGGAAATGAGTAATCGGTTGTGAACATCGGCGGCTTTTTTTCTTGTGGGGCGCCGGCCGGTGGCGTTTGGGACTCAAGTCGGTACCAGGAATGCTTGACGCCGTTCTC
>PLBX01000144.1:0-1257 GCA_003135495.1 Acidobacteriaceae bacterium
CCACCAACTAAATCAATAACTTCCGGCGAAATTGCAAAGTCGCGCGATTCAGCTTGTTGCGCGGGGGTTGCAGATTGTTGCGGAGTTGTTTTTCCCGTATCGCTCGGTTTCTCATCCAGGCGGTCAACGAAAGAAATGTTTGCTCCGGGGATCAGGTGACCATATGTGTCGACGGTGACTTGGATCGAACTGTGCCCCATCTGCTCTTTTACGTACACAATCGAGGCGCCGCTTTGGATCAGCAGGGAGCCAAATGTGTGCCTGAGGTCGTGCAGCCTTATTTTGCGGAGGCCCGACTTGGCGAGCACTGGCTGAAAATAGCGGTGGTAGAGGTTGTCTGGGTCCAAAATCGAACCTTCTGGCGAAGGAAACACNNCTCGAAGCTCGATCAATACCCGTCTTAACTCGCGCGAGAGATCCACGCGTCGGCTCTTCTTGCTTTTCGTGGTCGTGTGCTCCCGTCGAACGTAGTTATGCTGCACGATCGTAAAGCGATTCGCGTCGTGCTCATCCTTGCCAAACTGGATGTCTCCCCACTGCAAAGCGACGAGTTCCCCGCGGCGGAGACCCGCACGCAATGCCATTAAAAATAGCGGGTGATACTCCGGGCAGATTTCCTTTGCCGCCTCCAAGAACTGTTCGGCCTCTGCTGAGGTCAGGGAAATCCCTTTTATTTCACCAGTTTTTGGTGTCCTCGTGAACCGCCCAAGCCGAGCCGCAGGATTCACTTCTAAAACCCCCTCCTCGATAGCCTCGTTGTATATTCCTCGAATCACGCACAGAGCGTTTCTAATCGTGTTGCGTGACAGGTTTAGCGCAATGAGATCGTTAATCATCAGCTTGACGTCATCGCGCTTTATTTGGTTCAAGGCTCGATCGCCGAATCGGGATCGAAGGTACTGCTCGATCACGCTCTCGTATCCGTCAGCCGTGGAAGTCTTGCATTCCACTCGGGCGTAATTTTTTAGCCATTTATCCGCGTAGGACGAGAACGTCTCTGCCCTTTCATCGGTATCAAAAACTGCTAGGTCACCCAGGGCCAGTTTTGCCTCAAGCTGGCGCCGTACCTGTTCCGCGATCTCTCGGCTACTGCCGACGCACTTCGCTTTGCGTCGCCCGTGGTANNTCCACAATACAGCCTACGTCAACCTGCCTTACCTGGTGAGCTTCCATCCAGCGATCGAACACGCTGCGGCGAACTAGGATCTTCGTGCCCACCCGAGCCGCGGGCAAGGCGTCAACTGATCGATGAATCCA
>PLBX01000144.1:1291-3165 GCA_003135495.1 Acidobacteriaceae bacterium
TCAACTGAACGAGTTGTAAGCCCTGTTCGCATTAGGTTATTGGAACGTTCGAGAAACATAGGTTATTGGAACGGAGGTTAATCGCTGCCCTCAACCCGTGGTCCTTTCGAAGAATGTCATTGTCTTCGAATCGAATCGCACTTTCTCGTTGCTCACCGGCCCGCTACGCTGTTTTGCAATCACGATTTCATCATCGCCGGTTGGGCGACCGAAGTCGTCCATGGGACGATAGATCAACAAAATTGTGTTCGCGTCGTTCTCAAGCGAGCCGCTTTCCTTCATCGAGAATTTGTTGGGTCGCTCATTCAGGTTCCTGTCCTTCGGTCGGTTCAACTGGCTGATTGCGACGATAGGAACTCCAGAGTCTTTTGCAAGCGCTCGGATCTGGCTGGAGATCTTGGTTATCCGTTCGCGCTCGTTCGGCGCATTGGCGGAAATCAGCTGCACATAATCAACGACTAGGAGCCCGAGCTTCTCTTGACGAATCAGTAATCGCGCCTTTGCCANNCAGTTTCTGAAGAGACAGGGAGCTATCCTCAGCTACGTAAAGCGGCCATAATCCTACGGTTTTCACCGCCTGAGGTAGCTGCGCTCGCACCTCACGACTCGCGCAGCGCGGATTGCGGATGTACCCAAAATTGATTTTCCCCTCGTGGCACCAGAGCCGTTGCAGCAGTTCGCTCTTGCTCATTTCGATTGAGAAGTAGCCCACGGCTACGCCGCGGCGACAATTTGCAGCCGCTATCTGCAAAGCGAGCGAAGTCTTCCCATCTCCGGTTCGCCCGCCAATTGCCCAGGTCTCGCCTGGCCGTATTCCGGTTGTGACCAGATCTACAGACTCGATCCCGGTCGTCAGGCCGACAAGATCATCAGAACCATCTGCGAGCCGCTGCCAGTCGCCATAAACAGCGTCGGTGAACTTGAGAACTCGCTCGGCTGGCGCATCGTCTGATCCGGTCTGAATCTGCAGCAGACTTTCACTCAGGTCGCCGATGCATTCGCGTGAAGAAGATCCCTCAGATATGGCGTCGATACTTGCGTTACAGGCTTGCATCAATTTCCGCAGCTTCGACTTCTCGCGCACGATGTCGACGTAGTGCCTGATGCTAGGGCGATCGGGCACTCCATCCATGAGACCGGAGACATATCCGACGCCGCCGACTGCTTCAAGTTCTTTGTGTCGCTCCAGTTCCTCGACTAGCGTGATTGTGTCGATTGGTCGGGAGGACTCGGCTAGTTCAATCATGCGGCGATAGATCCGCCGGTTGGAGTCCAGCGCAAAGTCCGACTCCGTGAGGCCGCGGGCCGCTGCCTCCTCGTAGGCATTCGCGTCTAGAACAATTCCACCTAAGACGCTCCGCTCGGCCTCAACGCTCGACGGGATTGACCGCTTGCTCTTGTAATCCATGACTGCGGTCACTGAGTCACCGCCGAAGCTTGTCGCTGTTCCCGCTTGATTTGTTCGCTCACGGGAACGTAATCAGCAGGCAACGCTACCGATGACGGCTGCGCTTTAATCTTGGGCCTAGCATTCAGAGAAAGCTGATCGAACTTCTTGCGCAGCGTATCCATGCAGAGAACGTTGCGAGACCAAAATTCATCTTTTTGCACCCAGCGAATGAGTTCCCAAGCCTCTTCGAATTTCCGCTTATCGATTCGAAGCATTCGATCGGCCGCGAGAGTCCATTTCCGCTCTTGGAGTTGAGTGATCCGGTAGTCGGGTTTGTTGCTTAGGATCTCGGCTTTCAGAAGGGCTGCAAGCTTAACTGCTTCCCGAGAACATTCCTGTTTTACTTTCTTTGAAGGGAGCAAAGCGTCCGAACAGCTCTTTAGTTCGGACGTACTGTTCTTAGAAGATGAAGAAGAAGAAGAAG
>PLBX01000144.1:3192-4316 GCA_003135495.1 Acidobacteriaceae bacterium
CTGGCGCGGGTTTCCCTGAGTTTTTCATCACTCACCATGCGTCGGCTGAAGATGATCCCGTCATCGTCTCGACTGAACACCCCCGCATGTTCGAGTTCGACGAGGAGCCCCTCCACGTCTTCTGGGGCCGCCCCCACCATTCGGGCAAGGATGGTGGGGAGGATGGGTCGAAGGGTATCCTTGTCCCCGTCCTTTGCGGTTGATGGCAGGGTGAGATAGCCGTATGGAGAACCTTGATGCATGAAAGAGATCATGTCCATCCACAACCCGCGTGCCGCCAGCGAGCAGGCCCGCAAGGCTGTGTCTCGTAACCAATCGCCTGGGTAGAATTGAAAGGCTGGTCGTTTCAATCTGGGTACCGCCTTTCCGGTTCCATGCTTCCAAACTGAGGGAATGAGTAATCGGTTGTGAACATCGGCGGCTTTTTTTCTTGGGGGGCGCCGGCCTGTGGCGTTTGGGGCTCCAGTCGGTACCAGGAATGCTTGACGCCGTTCTCCAGCTTCGTGCGATTGGCGATTCGGAAGCCTAGACCACGCAACTCGTGAATCCTGGCGTTATATTGCGCAGCGCACTCCGCAATTGTGGGTAAAGGAACCCATTCGCCGCGGGCAGCGACCAAAAGTTGTAGGATTTTGCCACGTTGCGTTGCGCGAGAGGAGTTCATTGCGTACCTCCCGCAGGTGACAGTGCAGATGTGCTCTGTGTGCGTTCGTTAGCAAGCTCGCGTAAAACTTCTCGCGCCACATCACTCACGTGCCGCGCGGTCGCCATCCTCGGGGAGACCGCCTGAGGAAAGTCCTTGGAAGGCAGACCTTGACGAAGCCATTCCAGTGACGATCCGATCCGATCGATCGCCTGAAGTAGACGATTCAGGCATTCACGTCGATTACAATCCAGCACTTCCGAGCGTGAACGGAGAAGCATAAGCCGGAGTTGAGAGAGGTAGATGATCGCGCTTTTTAACGGCGGGAAATGCTTGGAGTGGAAATTCTGACTCGTGGTTTGAAATTCGTTCGCGATCGTGCTAATGTTCTTCTCGTTAGACATATTTCTTTCTCCTAAGCGGCGAAATACCTTCCCAGGGGCTCGCCGCTTTTCTTTTTTCTACCGTCGACGTTCTCGCG
>PLBX01000459.1:0-333 GCA_003135495.1 Acidobacteriaceae bacterium
CTTTATGCCCACCGTGAATCATACGGGTGTATCGCGCAAGATTTCATCGGAGGAAGAACGTCAGCGCTTAAAGCGAATCATCCAAAGCGAACGCGAAAATGGCGGCGGCGGTTTCATTGTTCGAACCGCTGCGGCCGGAGCATCCGATGAAGAACTTCGGGCGGACATCCGCTTTTTGAAAAACCTCTGGAACGAAATCAAAACGCGCTCCGACAGCAGCAAGGCTCCTGCCCTGATTTATCACGATCTCAATGTAGTCGAGCGCGTACTGCGCGATCAGGTGAGCTCCGACTTCTCCGTCATCTGGGTCGATACCGAGCAGGAATACGAGCG
>PLBX01000459.1:355-5194 GCA_003135495.1 Acidobacteriaceae bacterium
ACCGGCAAGTACGTCGGCAAGACAGCTCGCCTCGAAGACACCATCGTGAAGACCAACGTCGATGCGATCAAAGAGATTGTGCGCCAGATTCGGCTGCGCGACCTGGGTGGCATCATCATCATCGACTTCATCGACATGGACGAGCGCCGCAACCGGCAAAAAGTTATGCAAGCGCTGGAAGAGGCTTTGCGCTTTGATCGCGCCCCCTCAAAAGTGCTCCAGTTCAATGATTTCGGTCTGGTTGCAATCACTCGCAAACGAGTCAAGCAGTCACTCGAACGGACGATTGGAACGCCGTGTCCCTACTGTCAATCCACAGGCTTTGTGAAATCGGTGAGCACTGTCTGCAACGAGGTCTATGTCGAGATGCGCAAGATTTCTAGCCATCTTGAACACAGCGACGTGATGTTGCGCGTGAATCCTGAGGTCGCGAAAGCGCTGAAAGTCAACAACGCGAAACTTCTGAACGAGATGGAAGAGCTGACAAAAAAGACCATCATTGTGAAGTCAGACCCCGCTCTCCACCAGGAGCAGTTCGACATTCACTAATTCATAAATGGAGCGACGGGCGTCCTCGCCCGTCCTTCATATTATTTATTAGGCTTGCTCGATCAACCGTGCCGCCTCAGCCGTACATTGGCGCAGTTTATCGAGCGACGCGCGAAGAGACTCGCGGTTCGATTGTCCATCTTTCTGCTCGGCAGGAATTACTGCCAGCCTCTCTACCGCTTCGGCCAAAGTTTTCGCGAGATCGACGAGCACGACCAAAGAATCCGCATGCAACTTCCACACCGACGGCGAATTGCGCGAACGCTTCAACTCTTCGATCTCGGTGGTTAATCGAGCAGTCACAGCAACTAGGCGAAACAACATTCGCGCAGCGTCCGCCTTCGGCGTCTTCTGTTCCAAATAGTCGGCCGTGTAAGCTTCAACCTCGTCAGGAGTCAGCATTAGGTTGAAGTAGCGCATCGGCACAATCTGCCGAAACTTCGGATCAGCTACGCGAACAAAAACTCTGATTGATTCTTCCACCCTACGCAGTTTCGCTTCTTCCAACGACTGTGCCTGCGCGGTAATCGCAACGGGTACATACTTTGGAGCCAGCGCTGGAGCAGCCGCCACCGCGGTTGCAGTCTTTTTACTATGCGGGGAATCATGCTGGCTGCGCCGGATTGGCGGCCTGCGCTCGAGCTCCTTTTTTAGGCTCGACACGCGACGAAATTTTTCCAGGGCCGTGGTGTAGTCGATCTTCAGCAAGGCTTCTTGATTCATTGCCGCGACATGCTCAACCGTCACTTCTACCCCGTCCACCGTACTTAATATGCTGCCCCCCAGTTCTTCCAACTGGTTGGCAAAATCTTTGATTTCCTGAGTGGCTGCTTCGAACAACATATGGAACCGATCGCCGAACGCAGCGTTGTAAGGCGCAAGTGTGGCTAACACCCCAGGGTGATAAATAGATTCGCCCAATGAGGCTTTTAATTGCCGCACTCGCGGAATGATTCCTGAATCCATAAGCGCGCTGAAATCCTGAAAGCGATTTGCCTGATCAAGTAAAGGCCCGAATTCCCGCAGCAGTTGCACATCGCCCTCTGACAGCACGGGCACGTCAGACTCTGACAGAATCTCCAGCAGCGCAATTTCAAACGGAGACAGCGGAATAGAGCCATCAAGGCCATAGCCGCGTTGCTCCCATTGCCCGGGCACGCGCGGATGCCGGAATAAAAAGGTTGCAACTAAGTCAGTCTTATCGCGATTGGCTCCCGAATCGTCGCGATGGCGCGCGAAGTAACGCAACAACGCTTCCGCCACCTCAGGATCGAGATCCGATTGCACTCCAAGTCGCAGCATGGCGGGAGTAATTGCCATATCCAAAAGCTGTATCCAGAGCTGCATCTGATCGAGCGTAGAGCGGACGTCCTCGGCATGGCTTATGACGTCCGGCGCGAGTTCCGCAGGCGCGGGCAACTTGCCGCCCAATTGCTCGCTTAGTATCCGCTGGTAAAAACTTTGTACCGTGGCCAGCAACGCCAGTTCCCATTTGGGATCCTCAACCAAAATCAGCTCCTCCGAAATTGCGCACGAATGTTTCCCAAATGGGTCTCTGGTAAGTAAAACCGAAACGGACTCGCGACGCAATTGGTTACCTGGTTACGGAAGTGTCTGCGCTATTACGGATGGTAGAGACGGGGCTCGCCCGTCTTGCTCGCTGCGTCATCATCTGCGGTAGAAACGGGGATTCCCATCTCTCCTCGGTCCCCCACATCTGTGTAGAGACTGGGCTTGCCCCGTCTCACTCTGTACCTCATATCTAAGGAATGGAGTGTTTATTGAAAGAGTGCTTTTGTTCTCGCAGCACGAGAAGGCCGGCTACTTCCTCAGCGTCTTTGCAATCTCGCGCGCCGCATTCGCACCCGAGCCGCCAGTAAGTCCCGTACCCGGATGTGTACCGTTGCCGCATAAATACAGGCGTTCGACGGGAGTCTGGTAGCGTGCCCAATCAAGCAGCGGACGCATGGTGAAGAACTGGTCAAGCGCAAGCTCGCCGTGGAAGATATGTCCTCCCGTGAGACCGTAAGTCTCCTCGAGGTCTTTGGGAGTAATGATCTGGCCGCTGAGAATCGTCTGAGGAAAATTCGGTGCATACTGCGAGATCGTTTTCACCACCGCTTCGCCCAGCATTTCGCGCTGACTGTCCCAGTTGCCATCCTTCAATTTATAGGGCGCATATTGCATGTAGACCGACATGACGTGCTCACCAGCAGGCGCCAGCGACGGATCCGAAAGCGACGGAATCGTAATCTCAATATACGGACTACGTGAGAAATTCCCATACTTCGATTCGTCGAAAGCCCGCTCCAGGTAATCGATCTCAGGACTGATCTGAATTCGTCCCCGAAGTAAGTTGCCGTTTCCCTTAGCGTTCAGCGCAGTGAATTCAGGAAGCGCTGAAAGCGCGAGATTGATCTTTGCTACCGTTCCCGTGCAACGGTAGTTCTTTATTTTCTGAACGAAATCCGGAGTCAGATGCGCGGGATCGACCAACCGCATCAGCGTTCTCTTTGGGTCAGCATTCGAGACGACAGCGCGCGCCGCAATCTCTTCCCCTGAGGCGAGCACCACGCCAGTGGCAACGCCGTCTTTCACCCGAATCTCAGCAATCTCAGCACCGGTGCGAATTTCGGCGCCCACTTGTTTCGCCGCCGCTGCCATGGCTTGAGTGATGGCTCCCGCACCGCCGGCAGGGAACTGTACGCTGCCCGCGGGACTAGGATCGCCGGCCGCGCGCAACATCAGCACTAATGCGCTGCCCGCAGACCACGGCCCCAGAAATGTTCCAAAAATACCGCGCGCAGCGATCGTCGCGCGCAACGGTTCAGTGTCAAAGAATTCAGCCACCAAATCGGCAGCAGCCATCGGTCCCCAACGCAGGACCCGATACATATCTTTCTTGCCGAGTCTTCGAATCGATCGGCCGGTCTTCAACATTCCCCAGAGATCGCCGCGGTCAGGGCTGTCGATATTCGGCGGCGTGAGCAAAAGGGCTTCGCCAATGACTTTGCCGATCTTTCCGAGAGCCGCGCCGAAGTCCGAGTAAGAAGCCGCGTCTTTCTGCGACCACTGCGCGATTTCCTGCGCCGCCTTTTTAGTATCGGAGTAAAGAATCAACGCCCTGCCGTCAGGCGTTAACGACACGGTGTTTACATCCGGAGTCGTGAACTTTAAGCCGTGCTTTTCAAGTTGCATATCGCGCACGATGTCGGCGCGTAGCGGACCAGCATTGTGGGCTAGCGTAGAGCAACGGAAACCGGGATGAAACTCTTCGGTGATGGCCGCGCCGCCCACATGGGCCCGGCGTTCGAGCACTAGCGGTTTGAATCCGGCTTTGGCGAGATAGAAGGCGGCGACCAATCCATTGTGTCCGCCACCGACGATAATCACATCGCGTGTCTCGGACATTCTCTATGCGCCCCCGTCTTTCAGAATTTCGAGTGCCGCGAGGCGTCCGGGCGCGCCCATGATGCCGCCCCCCGGATGGGTGGCCGATCCGCACATGTAGAGATTTTTTATCGGCGAGCGGAACTGCGCCCATCCCGCAACCGGACGCAGAAAAAATAACTGCTCAAGCGAAAGTTCGCCTTGGAAGATATTGCCCTCGCTCAATCCCCACTCCCGTTCCAGATCGAGTGGCGTCACCACCTGCCGATGCAGAATAATGTCCTTTATATTCGGCGCATATTCCGCAATGGTGTTGACCACGTTATCGCCAAATTTTTCTTTCTCCGTGTCCCAATCAAGCCCCGGCGCAAGCTTGTAGGGCGCGTATTGCACAAAGCACGAGAGAATGTGTTTACCCGGAGGCGCTAAAGAAGTATCGGTCAGCGTCGGAATCACCATGTCGATATACGGATGCGAGGACCAGTGTCCATACTTCGCTTCGTCGTAGGCTTTTTCCATGTACTCGACGCTCGGCGAAATCGACATGGCGCCGCGCAAGTGCGCTCCGACTCCGGGCATGCATTTGAAATTCGGCAGGCCGTCGAGCGCCATATTCACCTTGCCGGATGAGCCGCGAAACTTATAGCGGTTCACGCCCTCAAGAAAATCATCGGGCAAATTACCGGGCTCGATCATCCTGGTGTACGTGAGTCGTGGATCAACGCTGGAGGAAACAACGTCAGCATAAATCTCGTCCCCATTGGCGAGTACAACTCCCGAAGCACGTCCGTTCTTTATCAAGATTTTGGCAATTGGAGCTTGGGTTCGAATTTCCGCTCCCGCCTCGCGTGCGGCATCAGCAATCGCATTGGAAATTGCGCCCGTGCCGCCGCGCGCGAA
>PLBX01000459.1:5239-5397 GCA_003135495.1 Acidobacteriaceae bacterium
GCGCTCATGGTCATGAGCTGGACCTGGTTGTATTTATCCTCGCTCGACATGCCCTGGAAGCGGCGGCCGATGAAAAGCAGCTTCATCAATTCTTTCGGATTCAGCGTCGCTGGATCAGGAGGAATCATGCTGAGTATCGGCTTAACGAACCGGCACAT
>PLBX01000258.1 GCA_003135495.1 Acidobacteriaceae bacterium
AAGAGTGTCCGCGCCACACGGGCCTTACTGCTGGCCAGCGAACAGTTTCAAATTCTCGGCTTTCCAGCGCATCGCCGCGTAAATGCGATTGTGGCCGCTTGGGTGATCAAAGAAAATCCATTCCTCAACCGGTCCCGGACTCATCTTGCGATATTCGCCGAGATGGATGGCCCCCTGCGCAAAGCCGTCCGGCTGGCGGCTCGTATTCAAGCCGTACATGTCTGCTTCGTACTCTTGCGATCGCGTCCAGGTGTTCATGATCGGAGTAATGACAAAACCAAGAATTGAAATCACGAGTATTACGAGCGGAAGCACAGCCGTATCTCCAACGCCTCGAATCTGCCATTTCTCACCCCAATGCCGGAAAGCCCAATCCAGCGCCCAGCGCAGATAGGCGAAGGCCAGTACCGTCAAGATCAGGAAAAACATTATGTCCTTATAAATGTGATTCAGAACATAGTGGCCCATCTCATGTCCCATGACTGCCTGAATTTCTTCAGGTGATCCGCGCTGCAAGAGATTGTCGTTGAGTGTGATCCGCATTGTGTTTGCAAACCCACTGACATTCGCGCTCATGCGCGTCGTCTGCCGCGAAGCGTCGATTTCGTACACGTCTTTCGCGGGAATTCCATTGGCCCGCGCCATACTCAGAATCGGATCAACAACCTTCGGATTGTTAAGCCGCGTGACCTTATTGAAGATCGGGATAATGTAGACCGGCGCGATTAGCACGGTGAAGATCATGAACAAGACGGTTACTGCCGAGCCCCAAATCCACCAGCTTCGCGGCAGGCGGCGCACAACCCCGAACAGCAGAATGGCCAGTATGCCACCCAACACCAGGTTCACAGCCAGTTCCTTCATCTGATCGCCCATCCAGGGACCAAAGGTTTGCGTGGCGAGTCCATACTTGTGTTCGCGGAAATAACCTTCGTAAACGCTAAGCGGGAAGAAGAGAATCGTGGTGAGTACCAGGTATTGCAGCCAGTAGACAAATGTGTGCACCGGCGTAAAACGAGTGACGCGCTCCGACAAGTCGCGCATTCTTGCCGACCAGCGCAGATTCAGCAACAGCAATGCGACCGCGACTCCGTACAGAAAGTCCCAGAGAATCAGCCAATAGCTGCCTTCGAAATAAGCGTCCGAACGGGCCCGCTTGTCGGCAGGAATCTGCGCCAGGTAAGCATTCGTAGCCGCAGTAGCATCGAAATGCGGCGAGGCCTGTGCCTCCGGTGGAACGTGAATCACGGAAGGCATCTGGTTGAGGTCCGCTGATTGAGCGAGTGTAAGCGGAGCACAGACAAAAATCAGGCAAAAGCAGACCGTCGTTAAGAAAAGTCTTCGGTCCATCATCTCTCCACGCATTATTTCTCCATCGAAACGATGCTGAAGTGTATACGAAAGACGCAGAGCCAGAGTTCACTTTAACCGATCTATTGGTAGAAGTGGCGTGATAGAGACTGGGCTTGCCCCGTCTCAGCAGCGCCGCGAACTCGAAAGAAGGCTTGGTCTACGGTCGAGTCCGAGCGATCTCTGGAACGGCTGCTTCTCCGCTGCGCTTGGTTTGTTGCTGGCCGAGATGGTACTTGGTTAATCCATCTTTCAGAAATTCAAAACTCTCCTCTGGCGAATCGGACATCTTGAAAAGCTCCAAGTCCGGCGCTGCAATAACTCCCGCATCGACCATAGCGTCAAAGTCAATAATTTTCTTCCAGTAGCTGCTGCCGTAAATGACGACGACGATTTTCTTAGCCAGCTTCTCCGTCTGGGCGAGGGTCAAAATTTCGAAAAGTTCGTCAAGCGTCCCGAAGCCGCCAGGAAAAATGACCAACGCTTTCGCCAGGTACGCAAACCAGAACTTGCGCATGAAGAAATAATGGAATTCAAAGTTCAACGACGGAGTTATGTAGCTATTCGGATTTTGTTCGAAGGGCAGGTTGATGTTGAGCCCGATCGTTTTGCCTCCCGCTTCGTGCGCCCCTAGATTTGCCGCCTCCATGATGCCGGGCCCACCGCCGGTAGTGACGACAAACCGGTGTCGCTTGGCGGGTATCTGCGTCGACCATTCGGTTAATAGACGCGCCAGTTTGCGTGCGTCCTCATAGTAGCGAGCCATATCGACCGCAGCTTCGGCGCGCTTCAAATCTTTCGCCCGCTGCTCCGCCGAAGCTTGTGTATCGCGGGTGCTAGCGAGAAGACTGCTGGCGCGATCGCCGCTGTGAATTCGAGCCGAACCAAAAAAAACGACAGTGTCCTGAATCTGTTCCCGCCGAAAACGCGAGAGCGGTTCGCTGTACTCAGAGAGTAGTCGCAGAATCCTGCCATCAGGACTGTTGAGAAACGGTTCGTTCTGATAAGCGAGCGGAGCAGGCTTAAGTTTGTGATCAGTCATAAATGTATTCACGTATCGAATCACCAAGGCATCGAAATTACGATTTCAGTGGCTCAGCAGTTTAAGGAATGCAATTCAAACGATTACTCGCGATATTGGACGGCCTCCCAAAAACCAATCCACACGTTGAGTACTCCCAAGCCCGTCGCTATCCCGCGCGCGAACCCACTGGCCAGCATAGTTCGAAGTTCCGGATAGGGAAGGAGAAGCGGATTATCGGACCACTCCGGCCGCCAGGGGACGATCATAAGCATGACCCCTAGCGTAGCGCACAGGAATACAAACAGAAGTACTCCAAGGCGGCGAAGCCACACGCGTGCGGCAGATATTGCGGGCAACGCCCTTGCAGGGGCAGCGGTGGCGTCTGGGGCGGTGAGCTCCCGAACGTCGGCAGGATTATCGACAAATGGTAGATTGGGGTCGGAAGTCATCGCGCGCGTTGTGGGACAGGCGCGGGATGCGAACATCCTCAACGCAATCTTCAACCCACTAGGTGCATTTTACGACTTAAGAGCCTGAATGCGCTCGGCCACGTCACGATAATCGATGTTGGCGCCGTATACGGCGGTGAAATGGCGCAGCGCGGCCGGCTTGTCCAGTGCTGTTTCACAGGCTGATCCCAATTCGTAGTTGATCGCGAGGCGCGCCTCGTTGTCGAGGGCCGGAATTTTCAGTGCCCTTTCATACCAGCTGATGGCAGCTTGCGGCACTCCTTTATCGAGGAAACATTGCGCCAGCCAGGTGTAGGTCTGGACCGGCTGCGAAAACGGCACTCCGCGCTCCATCGAGTTGCAGACTTTCTGCAGTTCCGCGATGGCCTCATCCAGCAATCCCATTTCGCGGAAAGCCACGCCCAGGTTGTAGTGCGTCTCCGGATCGTCGTCCCCGGCCGCGACATCTTCTTCGAGCTCCTGTTTTAGCTCGCCGAACATTTCCGAAAGATCAATGCCGCCGGCCGCGCTCGCGTTCGTCCCTATGGAGTTCGCTCCCAAAGGCTGCGCGGCTGCTGGCTTATATGTGATGCCGGACCTGGGAGCAGGTGGCGCCGCGGCGGATGCCGCGATCGCCGCAGCGGGCGCTATCTCTTTTTCGCGCGCCGGCTTCGGCTCTTGCGTTTTAGCTGCAGCAGGCGACGCCGCAACTGGCCAGTTCCGCAACGGTGCAGGCGCTGGTGCCTGATTCGTATGCGATGTCGCCGGGGCTGGATCGGCTTGCGGGAAAGAATCGCCGAGTGAAGCTTCCAGATCTGCAACTAACGAATCCAGTGCACCCGCCTCCGCGTGCGCCACTTCCTGCGGCGTTACTTGGGCGAATCCCGGCTCATCCTCGACTGTGGGAGGTATAACTTCCAGTGGAGTTACGAGGCTCGCCTGGCCATAACCTGCGAGTCGCTCGGAGGAAGCGCCGGCAGCGGCAATCTCGGGGGCCTCTACCGTTTCAATTTCACATTCAAACTCTGCCGGATCGTCCACATTAATCTCGGCAATTTCCTGCTCGGGCTCCGCGGCTGGCTGGCTTGCGGAAGCCAAGGCGGCACGCAAAGGATCGAGAATGCCAGCGTCCTTGGTCAGCGATTCCAATTTCTCCATCGCGGAGCGCGCCTGCTCCGTCATAAAGTGCTCGAGATAGAAACGGATCTCTTCAGCCGTCTCCGCGATCTCGGGATTGCTGGAATCGTTTACTCCGCTCCCAGCGTGAACGGGCACCTCTGCATTCGCCGCAGGCTCGTCGGCGGAAAGAGTGTTCTCCCATTCCGAAGCAATATCCTCAGAGGTCTCCGATGAAACGTGCGAAGAGAAGGAAGCCTCGTGCTCTTCCGCTGGTGGATGAACCGACAATTCCTCTATGGCAAATTCTGGAAGTTCCTGGCTGGAAGTTGCAGCCGAGGCCACAGGCCACGCTGGCGACGACGATGCAGTTGCCGTGGCGGCCCGAGCCGAGAGTTGAGTGTCTATCTTAGAAATAGCACCGCTTCGGCCTGCGGTTCCTGGACTCTGCTCGTAGCGCGCGGCCAATTCCCCATAGCGCACGGCTTCGTCAGGATAGCCCGCATCGCTGTACACACTTTCCAGTGTCCGGCAGCAAACCGCGGCCTCCGTAAAGTGCTTGAAACGCGTGTGGAGAGCCGCCAGCCGCTGGTTCAGTCGCGCATCGCGCGGGGCCTGCGGCAGAACTCCCAGCAGGGGAACAACAGCCTTGTCCGGCAAATTGTAGGAAAGGAAAAGGTCAGCGTCCGTGACTGCCGAACGCACTGCAATTGCAACCGCATCGGGATACGACTGGTCGATGACGGGTGCCGTCGCTTCCAATTCCTCTACAATCACCGTCCCTTCCTCGGGGGTGATCCCGAGGTCAGACGATGCTGCCTCAATGCGTTCAACCACTTGCTGGTAGTTCTGCAAGTGCACTTGATTCTGGGGCTCGGAGTTCGCCAGTGCTTGATAAAGGTCGCGAGCACGAGTCAGGTTTTCGCTCTTGACAAAGGCGTGAGCTAGCAACTCTGTTACTTCATTAACGTGCGTGCTTTCGCCGGCCTTATTGAGCAGTCGCAACAATTTGTCGAGTGCGTCAGGATTGTCGCGCACCCGGGTAATCATGGTATGCAAGCTGGCAAGCAGTTTGGTCGAATCCACCGTGAGCAGGCGATCCGCGTGCCGGGTGTAAATCTCCAGCGCCTCATCACAACGATCGAGACGTGCGCATCCATCGGCAAAAAGAAATATCCCTTCGGGATCGTTGTGTACCGCCAGCAGTTTCTCCGCGATCGGACCCGCCTTATCCACATTTGCGACTTGCAGGTACGCCTTAAGCAGATCACGCAGGCCTTCCGGATGCGAATCCAGATCAGAAGCCTTTTCCAAATACGAAATAGCGTTCTTGGGATCGCCGCCCTCCACCGCCGCTTTCCCGCGCAGCAAGAGAACATAACTGTTGCCCGGATCGAGAGCCAACATTCGTTTCAGAATCTCTTCGGCGCCCGGCAGCGATCCGCGCGCGCGCAATGCCTCCGCCGCCGCGCTGAAAATCTCCCAGGCCTCTTTCTTTTTTCCCAGCCGAATGTACACTTCGGCCAGCTTCACTCGCATCGGAACGTTTTCCGGGTCCATTTCGAGGACCTTCTGAAACAGCCGCACCGCCTGTTCCAGATTGCCATTCTTCATGAAGTCTTCGGCGACTTGCAGGTACTGCGCGCGGGCATCATTGAAAAGCCCTTGCTGCGTATACAACTCGGCCAGTTTCAAAGAAGAATCCACGCTCGGCAGCAGCTTGGTGATCTTCTTGTACATGGCGATGCCCTTGACCGTGAAGCCCTGTGCTGCGTAGGCGTCACCGACGGTCTTGAAGCATTCGATAGCTTTCGCGCTGTCGCCTAAACGGGAGTAGAGGTCTCCGATTGTGTTATTGACGGTGAGGTCCTTGGGATCATGCTTGAGGACCTTGTCATACTCAGCAATGGCGTTCTGCAGCTTGCCCTGCTGGACAAACTTTTCCGCGGCGCTGAGAACTTTTTGTTTGTTAAAGCCAAAACCAAACGCCATAAAATGTGCGGACTCCAGCCTTTTTCCGCCCAGCCTGCATTACTTACAAAAGAGCAGTCACAGAGCGGCTTCGAACCTCGCCGGGAAATTCCCGGCAAAACCCCGCAATATCTCGATATATCGGGATGGCGAAGTACAGTAATTGTAAGGCCGCATGGGGTTAGTTCGATGGTTACCGACGATTACCGGGGGTTACCAAAAGGGAGTGTACGTCCGGTTCCGGAAACTCCGTCCGTCTTCTCCGATGAGTTCAGGCTGAGGATGGCTGTCTTTTCGCCCAGCGCTCCCGGACATCGGCTATAACTTTGTTCTTATCTTTTCGCATTTGCTCGATCAGCGGCTGGTTGCCGGTATTCTCGTGTTTGCCGGCCCACAGGACCATCTCGGTTAGAACCGGCGCGAGATCGATTCCCTTGGCAGTTAATACATAATTTAATTTGCGGCCGTCATCCGGATTCTGTTCCGCCGTAATGATACCGTTCGCAATCAATTTGTTCAGCCGGTCCGCGAGAATATTCGTCGCAATACCCTCGTAGCAGTCCATGAACTCCTTATAACTTCGGAAGCCGCGCAGCATCATGTCGCGGATGATCAAGAGCGACCAGCGATCGCCCAGTATCTCCACCGAAGCGTTCAGTGGACACTCCGACCTGCGCTTCGTTTTTTGCTTCGCCATTTTTATTTACAAAGTCGCTTGCAATGTGCAAGTGATATATATAATCTCACAAGTCACGGATAGTCTCAATCGCGAATCGAATGAAAAGGAGCGCAACATGCAACTGAACCCTTACCTATATTTCAACGGCGACTGCGAGGCAGCATTCAAGTTCTACGAGCGAAACCTCGGCGCCAAAATCGAAGCTATGATGACGCATGAAGGCAGCCCCGCCGCCGATCACGTGCCTGCGGACTGGCGCAGCAAAATCCTGCACGCGCGACTGCGCCTCGGCGACCAGGTATTGATGGCTTCCGACGCGCCTCCCGGCAGCTTTGAGAAACAACAAGGCTTCTCCATCAACATTGGGGTCAACGAGCCGTCGGAAGCGGAGCGCATATTCCGAGCTTTGGCGGAAAACGGCAAAGTTACCATGCCGATCGCTGAGACATTCTGGGCGGTGCGATTTGGTATGCTGGTCGACCGATTTGGAATTCCGTGGATGATCAACTGCGAGAAGGCGGCTGAAAAGGCGGCCTAGAACTTGAAGCAAGTTGGATAAGAATATGCCCTCACCCATTCAAAATGCTCCGGCCTCAAGAACAAGCCTTTGGGCCGGACGCATTCTTAGTTCGCTCGCGCTGCTGTTATTTGTCTTCACCGCATCATTCGGTGCAGTGAAGCCCGACATCGCCAAACAGGGATTCGCGCATTATGGCTATCCCGAGGGCGCCATGCTGCGGATCACCTTGGTGGAGATGGCATGCGCCTTGTTGTATGCCATCCCTCGTACTTCTATTCTCGGCGCCATACTCCTGACCGGCTATCTCGGCGGAGCAACCGCAACCCACGTTCGGGTAGGCGAACCCTTCTTCTTGCCGATTATTGTCGGTATTGTAGTGTGGCTCGGATTATTTTTGCGTGATGACCGACTGCGTGAGCTCATCCCATTGCGAAGTTCGAAAAAGACTTCGTCGCTTTGAACATTATTTACGTGGAGAACGTTTCCACGAATCAGGAAGAACGCTATGCACAAAATCACTCCCTTTTTGTGGTTCGATGACAAAGCCGAAGAGGCTGCAAACTTGTATGTCTCCGTTTTTAAAAATTCAAAACTTCTGAATATCGCACGATACGGAGAGGCAGGTCCAGGACCGAAAGGGTCCGTCATGACGGTGACTTTCGAACTCGAAGGGCAACAGTTCATGGCGTTGAATGGAGGCCCTCATTACATGTTTTCTCCAGCTATAAGTTTCTTTGTAAACTGCGAAACACAGGCCGAGGTCGATCAGTTGTGGGCGAACCTATCCGCTGGGGGACGAGAAGTGCAGTGCGGATGGCTCCAGGACAAATTTGGCGTGTCGTGGCAGATCATTCCGCCAATTCTAGACGAATTGCTTCAAGACAAAGATAGGGAAAAAGCCGATCGCGTCCTACAGGCAATGCTTAGGATGTACAAAATCGATATTAAAGCTTT
>PLBX01000064.1 GCA_003135495.1 Acidobacteriaceae bacterium
CTCGCCTCGTTTGAGCCGCTCAATAATTGTTACCTCTTCCTGCCGGCGGTCCTGCGGAATGATTAGAGTAATGTGTTGCCCAATCGCTTCGTCGGCAGTGTATCCGAACATCCGCTCCGCACCCTTGTTCCAGCTACTGATCACGCCGTCAAGACTTTTACTGATGATTGCGTCGTCAGAGCTGTCCACGATCGCAGCCAGCAAACCGGTGGTGCGCTCCACCTCCTTTCGTTGAGTGATGTCTCGCGGCATCCTGGACGCCCCGATAATATGCCCTGCAATGTCCTTCACTGGCGAAACTGTAAGTGACACATTGAACGTCGAGGCGTCTTTCCGAACGCGGACCGTCTCAAAGTGTGCGACGTGTTCTCCCCGTTTGATGCGGTCGAGAATTGTCGCTTCCTCCTCCCAACGGTCCGGCGGAATGATTAAAGTTACGTTCCGTCCGATAGCTTCTTCAGCTTTGTGGCCGAACAACCGCTCTNNTCTGCACTTCGATTCCAACTGGTGATAATGCCATCGAGATTCATACTGATGATCGCTTCATCGGATGAATCTACGATCGCAGCCAGCAGCCCGCTTGCTCGCTCGGCCGCCTTTCGTTCGGTGATGTCCCACAGCATGTTGACCCCGCCGACGATCTGGCCTTCGGCGTCCCGTAAGGGCCTGGGATAGGGAGTGAACCAGACACGCTTACCGTCGGGTCTTTCGGCGATGCATTCCATACCGTCCATGATGCGGCCCTCTTTGAGCGCGACCGCCATCGGGCACTGGTCGTGCGGCAGAGGCGTTCCATCTGGCAGGAACATCTTCCAACTAACACACCAATGGTCCGTACCTAGCTCAGGCATACGACCTGAAAATTCGACAGCCGCTGGGTTGAAGTGCGTGAGCCGACCTTCGGCATCCGTCGTATAAATAGCGGCGGGAAGCATGTCAATCGTCTCGCGAAAGAGCCGCTCGCTCTCGCGCAATCGGTCTTCCATTACCTTGCGATCACTGATGTCACGGATGAAGCAACGCGTATGAGCGAACTTACCGTCTTCAAACAGCGCATTCGAATCGATGAGCACGTGGCGAACTGAGCCGTCCTTGCACCGCAGCCGCGCCTCGTACTCGCGTAACACTTCTCCTCTTCCTAAGCGGTTGAGAATGTCCTCCGGCACCGGTGTGTCGAGGTGAAATTCAGAGATGCTGTGGCCGATATACTCTTCCGCTTGGTAGCCGAGAAGATCCAGTTCGGTCTGGTTCGCCCAAAGAATTCTGCCATTACCCCCCACCCAGTGCATGCCGATGGTCGCATTATCGATAAAGTCACGGAGTTTCGTTTCGCTCCTCCTAAGCGCTATCTCGGTGTTCTTGCGCTCCGCAACTTCTGTTTTCAGGCTGTCGACCCGTTTCAGAGTTTGATAGGCAGCGGAGGCGAATTTGCCAAGGGAACTCATGATCCGCTCGTCCTCTGCATCAAACTGGAGGCTCTCGTCATGAGCGATGGCCCAAATCGTTCCTATCGGTTCGTCAGCGACGTGGAATGGAATGAGCAACACTTCGACAACTGGCGGTGTGATCGTAGAAGGGATCGGATAATACCGTTCAGGGTGTGAGAGCAGTAGACTGTAATTTCGATCCAACACCGTACCACAGGGACTGGCATCACGCGGCATTGTGCCGCCAAAATACCGGGCCCATTGCCCGGCCACGGCGTGCCATCTGAAGATTTCTTGTCCTTCTTCCTCCTCAAGAATGCTGACGCCCGCCGACTGAGCCCGAGACAGCTCCAATGCCATCTCGACGAGCTTTTGCAACACGTTCTGAGGCGAATTGGCCATCTCCTGCGCGAGTGCCGATAGCGCGCGACTTTCTGCTTGGTAGTCCGGCGATCGCGATGGACGTTTTCTCAGTTCGCACGTATTGATCACCGACTCTAGCGGTACGCGGAACTCATCGCCTAATGAAGACTCCGTCGTCACCCCTGACGTGATCCGCTTTTCGGAACTTTGACGTTGAACCACTCTGTTCATAACGGTCACCAAATTAAGAGCCAGATCGACCTTGGCGTTCGCTCCGCTTTCCGCCGCTTGCCCTGGGAACGATTATCGGATCATTCTGGCTGATCAGGATAGCCGCAGATTCAGGAACTTCCCTGCGGATGATTCGGGTTGCCTCGATCCCATTCATTTGAGGCATGGAGATGTCCATGAGAATAAGATCAGGACGCAGGGATTTCGCCTTCTCAACGGCTTCAACACCGTTTATCCCCTCCCCACACACAAGCCACCTGGGGTTTAACGACAATAGGGAGCGGAGTTCGCGCACGACGATTTCGTTGTCGTCGACGAGGAGAATGCGTACCGCCACAGAACACCGTCCCAGCTTGACACTTGCGCTGAATCAGAAGTATATACGCTCGATCCCATGAGCAATACGGGATTAGGAACAAAAAATGCATACAGCACTCACCCTAGAGCGCCTAAACGATTTAACTGATTGATTCTTAGTTCTGGGGTTCCGTACGTCGCTTAAGCGCTCACATTTTCCGCGGTCAATTGCCACTTTCAACCCAGACGTATCTCCCCAAGGCAGGTTGACTCTGGAAAGAGAGAAGCAAACTGACAAGAAGCTGACCAAATTCGCGAGACAGATCAACGCACAGCTCAGCCTGGTCTCGAAAAGAAGTGGATGAAGCCAAGACGGGTTGAAGGAAGCTAAGGCAGGCTGCCTGTTAAGCCGCATGTGTTCACTGATGTCGACCGGGCGAAGCTAGCTCTTCGCAGTAGTAGAGGACCTCGGATCAGGCGAAAAGTTTTCGCGTAGCGAAGCCAGGATTAGCGATACAGGAAAATGTCGGCGTTCCTACGCTACGCCGCTGATTGGCCTATCTGCTTGTCAAGGTTATGAATATAAAGAAGGCACTCTTATATCGGACCTGCCCTTCGGTCACATAAAAAAGCGTGCCGCATAGTTAGTTCGCAAATATATTCGGGTTTGAAGTAATTTCCCATTGGTCTTTTCTTCAAGCTTGCCGGCCAATCATTTAGTGGTTAACAGTGAGATTAGAAAAGGAGTACACAATGCAGGATAAAGTTCGTAGCGGTGTTTCAGAGGATCGCTTTACAGGAGCCATCGAATCGCAGACATCCAAAATACCAAGCTCAGGATACTTGGCCGCGGCGTTTGGAGCTATTGCGGCTTCAGCCATTTTGAAGATTGTAGGCAAAGACGACTGGGCCCTGTTCGTCGGACAATGGCCCGCGGCGTTTATGTTGATGGGTGTTTACAACAAAATGGTCAAGCAGCACGGCTCAGACGCGTACAGTCAAGCCGCCGCTTAGCCGGTCAAATCCTGGACGGGGCGCTCTCCATGCGGGATGGGTGGCCCTGTCTTCCCCCTTAGGAGATATCAGTCGCTGTTGCCCACGAACTGGCGGGATCGGCTTCCGCGCTGCTAGTACTCCAGCAGATCAGTTCCGAAGGAAAAAATTAACATGAAAACCGTAATCGGTTTCTGATTTTCGGCGTCCTGCCAGGTGCCAGCGCAAGACATCCAGTCTTGCCCCCTGCACAAAGAACACACGAAAGAGGCTACGCAGCACCAGGCCGATGTGGAGAAACACGGTGATGAGGCAATGGGATTTCCGCATGACAAAACCTCTCACCATTTCCACCTGTACTCAGATGGTGGTGCAATCGAAGTAACCGTGAACGACAGCAAAAATTCCCAAAACGTGCAAGCAATTCGGTCGCATTTGCGAGCCATGGCCAGGATCGCCTGGGTCAGCTCATCTCGCCTGGTCCATCTTCAGCCCGCCGTAGTCCTTCCGCCAGCGGTAGAACGACTGGATCGTGGAACTGGAGAAGGAGAACGGAAAGTTGAAGCGGCTGATCTGGGCTGTGGGGTCGTTTTTCCGCTCGCGATGCTTACCTTCGATCTGCCGCAGCATCGTCACGATTTGCTCTGGATTGTTACCTCTTGATCGGCATGACCAGCTTTTTCCTCCCAGTGGATTCTCTCTCATTCCACTTGGTACAAAAATCCCCGGTCACGTCACTCCCCGCTTTTGTGCCGTGCAGCCATGCATGTCCATTGAGAGGTCTGGCATGGCTGAGCCGATCTCTCCGGAATGCCAATGATGGATAGGAACTTACTCCAGCGTCCGTGTCCGCATAACTTTTTATACTCGCCCAGAAGGCCTCCTATGTGGGTGGCAACATCCTTCGCTGAGCGACCGGCCGTTTTGAGATCGCGCCTCAGATCCAGTTCATCGTCTTGCTCACTTGTGGACAGATCGCAGAACAGTTCGTCCAGTTCTTTATCGGAAACGTCAGGTTCGATGACTGCCCTCTGGATCGCCTGGACCTCCTCTTTTACTTCCTGAGCTGCGCGGGCCTCGATCATTACCTGCGTCGGTCGCTTCCAACCATACGCCCTCACCTTGTCTATAAGAGCGCTTGCCTCTCGGACTGGAAGACTCTGGACCTCATTTGCTTTGTAACCAGCTTTCTCTAGCAGGCTGCGGAAAAATGGACTCCGCGACTTAGATTCTCTCCAGTCTCAGTGATTTTGTGATTCGGGAAGGGGCCTGGCTGCATCCGCTGGTGTCCCGCGGATTCATTTTCGGGCCTGCGAGCACACTGCGACCTCGGCTTACGTTGCTTGAATCGCCAGATTCCTCATACGGACTAAGTTGTAGGCCGCGGCCGCGAAGGTGAAGACCCATCCCACCTTGAAGATTCCACGATGCCGAACCTTCCGCAATAGCGCGATCGTCTTCAGCCATCCGAAACACTCTTCAATACGCTTCCTTTTCCTCTGACGGATGGCATATCCGACGTGCTGCGTGGTGCGAGCATCAATCGCACTCCCACCGGGTCGCTCCAGGTTCTGTGCCACATGCGGCGTGACCTTTAGATTTCGGCACTCGGCCACGAAATCCGCCGTGTCGTAGGCCTTGTCGCCTCCCACCGTTACCTGTCTCGTGCCCGGAATCTGTTCCAGCATCACCAGCGCGGCATCGCGCTCCGCCGTTCCGTTCGCCTCGAACACCTCGGTGTTCACGATCAGCCCGTGGCGGTTCTCCACCAGCAGATTCCCGTTGTAACTCAGCTTGGCTTCCTTGCCCTTGCCTTTGCGTGCCATCTTGGCATCCGGGTCCGTCTTCGATGCGTGCGTCTCGTTGGACCGCTTCTCCCCGTGGAAATCTACCGTCGCATTGCCAGGATCGTCCGGCGGAACGGCGTTCTTCGCATCCTTTCGCTGAAAACTTTTCAAACTCGCCCACGCTTCCAGCAGCGTCCCGTCCACGGTGAAGTGCTCGTCCGAGAGTAGACTCCGCTCCCGTGCCTGCTGGAGCACAGCTTGGAAGAAGGCTTCGGCAATATCCCCATCGAGCAACCGCTCGCGGTTCTTGGTAAAAACGGTCACGTCCCAGACGGAGTCATCCATTTTCAAGCCCACGAACCAACGGAACAGCAGGTTATAGTCGAGCTGTTCCATCAACAGCCGTTCGCTGCGCACCGAGTACAGCGCTTGCAGCAGGAGCGCCCGCAACAACTTCTCCGG
>PLBX01000071.1 GCA_003135495.1 Acidobacteriaceae bacterium
TCCAGTTTCGCCAAGAGGGCTTCTGCGAACTCATCCAGAGAGTGCTCCACGAGACCGGCCTCGCCCCGCAATATCTCGAACTAGAGCTCACAGAAAGCCTCCTGCTATCGAGTGCAGACGTGACCTTCTCGGTTCTTCAGGAATTAAAGGCCATGGGGTTGAAGCTAGCGATTGACGACTTTGGGACCGGCTATTCCAGCCTCAGCTACTTGAAACAATTCCCGGTTAGCAAGCTCAAAATCGACCGCTCGTTTATCCGAGATGTCGCCGTGAATCCTGATGACGCGGCGATCACAACCGCAATCATCAGCATGGCAAAAAGCCTGCATCTCAAGGTGATTGCCGAAGGCGTCGAAGACGAAGCGCAAATGTCATTCCTGCGTCCACTTCACTGTGACGAGATTCAAGGCTACTACTTTAGCAAGCCTTTAACAGTGGACAAAGTTGCCGACAAACTGCGAGGCACCGCGGTGCACGCTTTGTCTGCAAACCATGGGGCGTGATAAGGGCGGTGCGAGAGAACTGCTTATTGGCAGTCTCAACGAATCGTGTATGAGGTGTGTATTTCACTATGTCGATCGGACTTCGCTTCTGGTGTCCGCTGATCCAGTGACATATTCAACACGGAGTAGAAACCCTGAACTGGCGTCCTGAATACTTTGATGTGAGAAAGGCCCGTCTCGTGAATCAGAAGATCCTGTTCGTGGACGATGAACCGGCGGCGTTGAACTGCTATAGGCAAATGCTGCAAAGCGAATTCGACATTGCGACCGCCGTCGGCGGTGAAGACGGCCTAGTATCGCTCCGCAATCACGGTCCCTTTGCGATCGTTATTTCCGACATGCAGATGGCCGGCATGGATGGAGTGCAATTCCTGAAGCGTGTGCGCCAAGTCGCCCCAAACACAATAAGACTTTTATTAACGGGCCACGTTGATCTTAATGGCGTAGTAGATGCGGTCAACGAAGGCTGTATCTTCCGTTTGCTGATGAAGCCTTGCGAACAATCAGTCCTGACGGAGGCGATCACCGCGGCACTGGCTTGTTACCACGAGCGGAAAGAAGAGCGAGTGCGGATAGAGCTACCGGTACATTTATGCCGGTCTGCCTCAGGTCTGAAGGTTCAGTCGGCCCACACTGTGGATATCTCTAACTCTGGAGCGCGACTTGCTGGCCTTGAAGAACCGCTCGAACTTGGTGAAGTTCTCAAGGTCGAATGCGGTAACCGGAGAGCACCCTTCCGGGTGGTGTGGACGGGTGCGCAGGGTACTGCTAGAGAGGGTCAGGCCGGCCTTGAGTGTCTGGCAGCGGATGCCGACATCTGGAAATTGAACCTGTGTCAACTAGAGGATGGTGAACCGTTGATGCGTGCCCGCGCGGTACAGAGCGCACTCCTGCCTCAGGAGAAACCACCGTTAAAGACGCTGGATTACGCCGGAAACTGCATCCAGGCACGCACGGTCGGTGGAGATTACTACGATTTTCTCGACATGGGTCCGGGAGAGGTAGGGTTCGTCTTGGCGGATGTCGCAGGAAAGGGCATCGCGGCTGCCCTGCTTATGGCAAATTTGCAGGGAAGCCTCCACAGCCAGTACGGCACTGGCTCGAAAGATATTCCCCAATTACTCGCCTCGGTGAATCGCCACTTCTACAAGCACACCGCGGAAGACCGTTATGCCACATTTTTTTTGGGGCGGTATACCGACGCCACGCGAACGCTGCATTACGTCAATTGCGGGCATAACCCTCCCATACTGCTCCGCAAGAGAGGTGCGGTTGAAAGACTTAACGCGACCGCCACGGTCCTTGGCCTCTTCTCGGATTGGGAGTGTTCCGTCGCCGAAGCTCAGTTGGAAACTGGGGACGTGTTGAGTATCTATACCGATGGGATCACGGAGACAACTGGCCATGGTGGAGAAGAATTCGGCGAAGCGCGTCTCTTGGAAACGCTGCGCAAGAACCGGGACCTTGAGGCTGCGTGCATATTGCGGAACATGGAGAACGCCGCGGAACAATTCAGGGTAGGCGAACAAGAAGACGATCTGACGTTAGTGATCGCACGCGTCCGATAGAGTTGTCGAGATCAAGCGAACAAGAAGCAATTCACGCTCCCAGGTATTGCGTCAAAGAGAGTGGACGTAACAGGTTTCGTTTCTTTACGGAGGACATGAACGCCCAGGTTGTGGAACAAAAGAACTGCCTTATCGGCAGTCTCAACGAATCGTGTATGAGGAGTGTACTTCATTATGGCAATCGGCCTTGCGCTTCTGGTGTCCGCTGATCCAGTGACAATTCAGCAGTTCAGCCACGCCCTACAAGAATTGTCTATTTCCCTTGAAGTTTGTGAAGAAGTGCCAGCGGCCATTGGTGTATTGAACCGCCGAAAGTTCGAGGCCGTTATCGTCGATCTCCAACTGGGAGAAGAGTGCGGACGGATTTTGGACGAGGTGCGTGTGTCTCTATCCAATCGAACCGCGGTGACATTTGCCATTGGCGGCGACAGTGTGGAGAGCACAGCATCGTTCCGTAGAAGAACAAGTTTTGTCTTTGAGCGGCCCGTTTCTGCACAGTCAATTCACAGTACCCTCAAGCCTGCATACGGAATGATACTGAGAGAACGAAGGCGCTATTTCCGACATCCAGCCTCGATTCCAGTAACCATCCTGATAAAGAACATGCCCGAGGTCCGCTGCCATTGCGTGAACATCAGTGAAGGCGGTATGGCCTTGAGTACCTTCGTTCTACTCCGCCTCGGCGAGGAGGTCCAGATTCAGTTCACCTTGCCGGGTCACGAAATCCCATTTTCGGTGAAGTCCACGGTCTGCTGGCTGAAATCGGGCCATCTCGGAGTCCGCTTTGTGTCTCTTTCGTCGGAGCACAAGTCTGAGCTACAGGGCTGGCTATCACGTAAGCTGGAAGAGGGACTCCCGGATTTCGTTGCGCAACAATTTCAGAAAGAGAAATTCCTGTCATGACGATCTTGTCCGATAGAAATGTCGATTAAACGCGAGAGGGGAACTTCAGTAATCGAAAGATGATGTTCATCACCTTATGAGACCTGTGGACGGACGTGA
>PLBX01000275.1 GCA_003135495.1 Acidobacteriaceae bacterium
CCTACGGTTAGTACGACGGCTGGCGACAGCCACATATCCTGCTTCTCGATGGCGGCGATAAACGGAATCTTGTGCGCCCACCAAACGTAAGCGCTAAACCACGCGCCCAGCAGCGCCCCTGACGAGTAACCAAACCCGACGCCGGCGGCACGGCGTCGGGTGGGGAAGCGCTCGCAGAGATAAGCAGGTACGACTCCCCACGCCAGTTTGAGCATGGCCGCCATTACTGTGCCGAGAACCGCCATCCATAAGTTGCGGGCAATCGCGGCGTGATAGAGAACGTAGAAAACCGGAATGCCGAAGACCACCAGAAAGCCGCAATACCACTGCGTCAAAATCTTTCTGCCGGTTCTGTCCGAGAGCCAGCCGTAGAAGTTATAGCCGAGGAACGCCATGAACAACGCGAAGCCATAAATCAAGCTGTAAGTAGTGGTGTCAAAGCCGCGGCCTTTGAGCGTGAGGATGTTGGGCAGGAATCCGTAGACCGAGTAATCCGTAAGGAAGAGTCCTGTCATAAAGAAGAAGACCTGGAGGAAGTCGAATAGTTGAGGGGGCTTGAACAGGCTCAAGAACGGAGACTTCTCAATTTTGCCACTGGCCTTGGCCTTTTCAAATTCCGGGGATTCGTGAAGATTTCCTCGAATATAAAGCGCGACAAAAACAGGGACGACGCCGCTCATAAAAACAATTCGCCAGCCATAGGCGAGCATTGTCTCTTTGGTAGTCAGGAAGGAAACCAATGCGAAAACGAGAGAACCCAAAACGTAACCGAGCGGGAATCCCGATTGAATGAAGCCGCCGATAGCTCCGCGGCGTTTTTGCGGAGCGTATTCAATCGCGAAAGTGTGACCTACCGCATACTCTCCACCAAAGAAAACTCCCATCAGCAGACGCAGACAACAGAACAGAACATAAGACCAGGCGCCGATCTGCGCGTAGGTCGGGAGGAAGCCCCCGAGCAGAGACATCAGGCCCACGCCGCCGATGGTGAAGACGAGCAGGAACTGGCGACCGATCTTGTCAGCATAGCGTCCGAAAATCGCCGATCCAATTGGGCGAGCGGCCATCGTAATTGAATATGTAAATACGATAACGATGTATTGCCAGGCGGCGCTGCCCTTTGGCGAAACGAATACCTTGACTAGAATCGGCGCCATGACCAGAACCAGCGCCATGTCATACGCATCAAGCATGAACCCCAAAAACTGGGAGAGCATTGCCATTTTTGCATCTTTGGATAAGCCTTGTTGTTCCACCATAAGGAACTCCTGAAGAAGTCGGCCGATTGCGCGCTAGGTTTAGCACCACAGGATGTCGAATTTGGAATAACGAATAACGATCGGCTGTGAGTTATATCACACCCGCAGCGGGAGGTGTAGCTGTTTCAGCCTGGGCTTCCGTTCTGCGGGTTTCAAGACCGGCCGGGTACGATATTCTATTAAAGCGACTTTTCGAGGAGAATTCGACCGGCAACGATGACGACGAATGTAACTGAAACCGTCGCTACAACAAACCGTGGCGGATGGATGGCGTGGCTGCGCCTTCGCGTGACCGAACTGCGGCAGCGTGAGAGCCAGATATTTCTAGTCTTAGCGCTAGTGATAGGAGCCCTGACCGGTGCCGTGGTCGTCGCGTTCATTTTACTGACAGAACGAATGGGAATGAGGCTTTACCCGATCGGCGGAGCCCCATCGAGGCGCTTGCTCTTTCCTGTTGTCGGCTCTCTTGGCATCGGTTATCTGCTGTCTCGTTATTTTCCCAACGCCAGAGGCAGCGGAGTCCCCCAGACGAAAGCCGCTCTCTTCGCGCGCGACGGGCGCATCACTCTTCGCACTGTCGTGGGAAAGTTTTTCTGCACTTCCGCGACGCTTGCCAGCGGAATCCCTCTCGGGCGCGAAGGCCCGTCCGTACAAGTGGGTGCCGGCATCGGCTCTGTTCTCGGACGCGCCCTCGGGCTGAGCACCGAGCAGGTTAAGAAACTAATTCCGGTAGGTGCTGCGGCGGCGATTGCAGCCGCATTTAATACACCGTTGGCGGCCGTCCTCTTTTCGCTGGAGGAGATCATGGGAGACCTGCACGCCCCGGTGATGGGCGCGGTAGTACTGGCTTCCGCGACCGCATGGATGGTGCTTCGCATCTTCCTCGGCGATCATCCTTTATTCAAGGTTCCGCAATATCAACTCGTCCATCCGGCGGAGTTTGCCGTTTACGCTGTGCTCGGCGTGGCTGGCGGCTGCGTCTCGGCTCTTTTTACTAAGCTATTGCTCGGTATGCGGGCGCGCTTCCTGCGGTTTCCCCAGAAGACGGTTTGGTTTCAACCGGTGGCGGGAGGCTTACTGGTCGGCCTCATCGGCTGGTTTGTCCCACAGCTTCTCGGCGTCGGCTACGGGTATGTTGGCGACGCACTGAACGGGAGCATGGCATTCAAGATGATGCTGTTGCTGGTCGTCCTGAAACTTATCACTGTTACTACCAGTTATGCCTCGGGCAATGCCGGAGGCATCTTTGGCCCGGCACTGTTCATTGGCGCAATGTTGGGCGGAGTCGTCGGAACTATCGCCCATCATTTATTTCCCGATTACACCGCCAACCCTGGGGCATATGCATTGGTCGGCATGGGTGCGGCGTTTGCCGGCATCGTTCGCGCGCCCATGACTTCGGTGTTGATGATCTTCGAGATGACACAGGATTACGCCGTCATCGTGCCGCTAATGATCGCAAATCTCGTGAGCCTTTTTGTCGCCTCACGCTTGCAGGAAGAACCAATCTACGAAGCCTTGGCGGTTCAAGATGGCATCCACCTGCCGACTGCCGACTCTCGTCAGCGTGGTCAGCGGCAGATTGCAAAAGTGATGCAGGAGCCGGGCAGTTCCTTTGCGGCCGAAAGCACGGTTCGAGAGACTCTCGAACAAATTGGAGCGAGCGAAGTTCGAAGCTGGCTGGTGACGGATCAAAGAGGCGTGATTGGAGTTATTAGCCGTTCGAAGTTGGAACAGGAGTTACAACAAAACCCCGATAAGAAGCTCATAGATTTGGTCGACCCGTTGGCCTTTCCTCACGTACACACCGATCAGGGTTTGGACATCGCGCTGGAGCGCATGGGAACAAATCAAATCGAAATCCTGCCAGTAGTAAATCGAGCCAACGTGCATAAGTTGGAAGGAATTGTCACCCTGCGCGACGTATTGAATTCATACGGCGTCAGCCGCGCCTGAGCTTTGTTCATCTTTGGTTCGCGGAATCCAACGCGCCTTCAAACTCATCTATGCATCATGCAATTAGATAGTGTTTTTGTTGCTCCCATGCCTTCGCAGTCTATGGACGGAACTCTGTCCACGGAGACAATGCGAGTCGCGACTGTCGATTCCCCAGACGCTGCTTTGCTTGACTCCTACACGCGCGCAGTGACGGCGGCGGTGGAGAGAGTCCATCCCTCAGTGGTGAACGTTGAAGTACATCATCGAGACAAAGCCCGCACTCGTTCCGGTGAGCCCCGCGAGCGTCGTGGTGGCGGATCCGGGTTTGTATTCACTCCCGACGGATTAATCCTGACCAACAGCCATGTGGTGCATGGCGCCACGCGAATCGAGGTAACGATCGCAGACGGACGCAGGGCTCCGGGACATACGATCGGCGATGATCCGGCGACCGATCTTGCCGTCATTCGAATCGACGCTTCAGGATTGCAAGCGGTCAGCCTTGGAGATTCGCAGCAATTGCGGCCGGGGCAAGTTGCAATTGCGATCGGCAACCCTTACGGATTTCAGTCCACTGTAACAGCGGGCGTGATTAGCGCGCTGGGTCGTTCCCTGCGCTCGTCCTCAGGCCGACTAATAGAAGATGTTATTCAAACCGACGCTGCATTGAATCCCGGCAATTCCGGAGGCCCGCTCGTCGATTCGCGCGGCCAGGTGATCGGCGTTAATACGGCGACGATTCTGCCGGCGCAGGGCATCTGTTTTGCCATCGGAATCAATACCGCGAAATTCGTTGCTGGCCGTTTACTCCGGGATGGCAGGATCAGGCGCAGTTACATCGGCGTTTCGGCGCAGACGGTTCCCATTCATCGGCGCGTAGTGCGTTTCTATTCTCTCGCCCGGGAAAGCGGCGTGGTGGTGGTTGGGACGGAAGATCGAAGCCCGGCACGTGCATCTGGATTGCGCGAGGGCGACGTCATTGTGGCACTCGACGGGAAACCTGTAGCCGGCGTGGACGACCTCCATCGATTGCTCACCGATGCGCAGGTCGGTGCACGCTCTACTCTGACGGTTATTCGGCACACGGAGAAGCTGGAGATGACGATCATTCCCCAGGAAGCGGCAGCGTAATGTGGAGCGACGGGCGTCTCGCCCGTCTTAATAACCCTCGAAAGGTGGCCGGAATTGGGACGATGCGCGCTCAACAAGTCAGTCATTGCTCCGCCTATCGCATTGCACGAGCAGGATTTCTTTGGTAGCTTCGATTCGGAGAGTTCCACTTGCGACACACGGTTCCGGCTGGATTGAACCGCAAAGAATCGGACGTTTACCTGCGGCTTGATCCGGCGCGTATTCCCCAGCATATCGCTATCATCATGGACGGAAACGGGCGATGGGCCCGCCGGCGGCATATGCCACGCGTGGCTGGCCATCGCGAAGGCGTCGCCTCCGTACGCGACACCGTTGAGACTGCGGCCTGCATCGGAATTCCTGCTTTAACGCTCTACGCTTTTTCCGAAGAGAACTGGAAACGGCGCCCCAAGACGGAAGTCGATTTCCTCATGCGTCTCCTCTGCCACTTCCTCAAGGCAGAAATCAAAGCGCTGAAAAAGAATAACGTGCGGTTGAATTTCATTGGACGCCAGCACGAGCTACCAGAATCGGTGCAGCGCGAAATGGAAGAGGCGAGTCTTGCAACATCGAAAAATACTGGCCTGCTGTTAACGCTGGCGTTGAATTACAGCGCCCGCAGCGAGATTGTTGACGCCTTTCGTTCCCTGGCAGAAGCTGCGTCCCGCAATGGCGGCCTCGCCCACATGGAGGTCGATGAGCAGTCGATCAGCGATCACCTTTATACCCGCGGTCTGCCAGATCCCGACTTAGTAATAAGGACTAGCGGCGAGATGCGCCTTAGTAACTTCCTCCTATGGCAACTTGCCTACTCCGAAATCTATGTAACTCAAACTCTGTGGCCGGATTTTCGTGGTGTTCAATTACTCGAAAGCATCGAGGAATATCAGAAGCGAGATCGCCGTTATGGAGGCTTAGGCCCTGACGGTCACAATCGGCCGCACCCGTCCCACCGCACCCATGCCGAGGCGAAGCGTTGAATAAGCGGAAAAAAAACTTCGTCATACTGAATCGTTTCGTCACCCTTAATAGCTTTGTCATCCTGAACGGAGCGAAGAACCTGCTTCTTCCTGCGAACAGCAGGTCCTTCGCTTCGCTCAGGATGACAAATAGTGAACCACGAGAGCGTAGTTACGAGGCGAAGCGTAACTTTTTGCCATGACCAAGCGCATCGCGACCGCTGTCATATTAATTCCCATCGTTCTGCTGCTCGTGCTGAAGGCGCCGATTTACATCCTCACGATCGTGGCCGCCGCCGTAGCCCTACTCGCGGCCGCCGAGTTCCTGAAACTCATAACCCATTACGCAGTGCAGCCGATGACTGCGGCTACTTATATCTTCACTGCGCTGTTCTTTGTATTCGTAGTCCTTGCATCCAGCAATCGCACACCCCTGGTGGAGACGACCGCGATGCTTTACGGAATTGCCGTCGCCGCGGCCCTCGCACCCTTTATCTTTCTCACTCTAGCGATGCGGCGATCCGACTTAAAGACCGGTTATCCCGCGGCTGCAGCTTCGACGTTCGCCTTCGCTTACATCGCCATTCCCATGGCACTACTCGTCGCCATTCGGCAGCAGCCGGCGGGAGCCATCTGGACCATCTTTACTTTGCTCGCCGTCTGGGCCGGAGATATCTTCGCCTACTTTGTTGGCAAGTCGATTGGACGCCACCGCATGTCGCCCGAAATCAGTCCGAAGAAAACTTGGGAAGGCGCGGTAGCATCGATTCTCGCCAGCATGATCATTGGTACGCTCTGGATTCAACACGCGCCAGGGATCAGTGCCGCGCTCCTGCGAGTAGGATTGATCGAACGCCGTGATGGCATGTTTGGACTGGAGCAGCCGCAACTCTGGCCCGTCATTGTTCTTTCCGCAGCGGTGAACATCGCGGCGCAGTTGGGCGATCTGGTCGAGTCCCTGATCAAGCGCGGCGCGGGAGTAAAAGATTCCGGAACTATTCTCCCCGGCCACGGCGGCATGCTCGATCGCATAGATGCCATGCTGTTCGCTGTGCCGATCGTGTGGGCCTATGGCGCGTGGCGGCTTATGCAGTAGCCTCATGCAGTAATTGTAAGGCGCTTATACAAGAAAGACCCTACTCTTCGTTCTTGAATCCTCCCGTATTATTGTTGCTCGCGCTGATTTACGATCGCGCGCGATTGCCCATCAGTCGCGGTTTTCAGCGAAGAACGTCTCGACTCGTCTCCACCGAAATTCACAACCAACCAAGTCTTATTCATGTTCATCCTAAGTTACGTATCGGGGGAGTTGTCGACTTTATGCGTTCTTTTGAAAAATTCTATCTCGCTTCGTCTGTTGTTGTTTGTCTGCTTCTTGCTGCCTGCGGATCTGGAAGCAAATCATCGTCAGGTGGTGGCGGAGGCGGTGGAGCTTCACAATACCAATTGACTGTGACCCCTCCCGGTATCGCGAATTCTGGAACGGTCACCAGCACTCCTGCCGGTATCAATTGCACCGGCAACACCAGTATTAGTGACAACAGTGGACAATGCGCCGCCACGTTTGCGAAGGGAACTCAGGTCACCCTGATTGCAACAGCAAGCGCTGGCTATGTTTTCGCTGGATGGAGCGGAGGGTGTTCGGGTACTAGCAATTGCGTCGTCACTCTGAATTCCGCGGTGACCGTTACCCCGACGTTCAATGCTGGTGCATCCGTCGCCTTGACTATAAATCTTCAGCCTGCAAATTCGGGATCGGTAACCAGCACTCCAAGCGGCATCGCTTGCCCCGGAATCGGCTGCACAGCCCCTTTCCCTAGCGGGACTCCGGTTACGCTAACCGAAACGCCAGCTACCGGGTATACCTTTGTCGGTTGGAGTGGCGGCGGTTGTTCGGGCACCGGCGCTACTTGCGCTGTGACCGTGACTGCCGCGACCACCGTAACCCCGACATTCCAGTCCAACGCAACCAGTTATGCTTTGACCGTGAGCGTGCAAGGGAGTGGGACTGTCACTAGCACTCCGGCGGGAATCAATTGTTCAACTCCAACCTGCTCCGCAACTTTCCCTGCTAACACCCCGATAGCGCTTTCCGAGACCACCGCGGCCGGTTACACTTTTGCCAACTGGGGCGGCGCGTGCACAGGCACCGGAAGCTGCAACGTAACCTTGAGCGCAGCCGCTAGCGTGACTGCCAACTTCACGCCAAACATAGGAAGCCTGCAAAGTATCAATCACATCCTTATTTTCGCGCAGGAGAATCGGTCGTTCGATCACTACTTCGGATACATGCGCCAGTACTGGGCGAACAACAGCATTCCGGACCAGCAATTCGACGGCTTGCCGCAGTTTAACCCCACAGCCGGCACGATTCCACCGTTGTACGGACCGCCTCCCCCGGTTCCAGGCTGCGATCCAACAAAGTCGACCACCAACACCTGTGTTGCAACTTCTACTGACGCTGCCGACCTGGTCACATCCTTCCATGCTCAATCCGTTTGCTCGGAGGCAATGAGTCCGTTCTGGAACGAAGCGCATGTCGATTGGGATATCAACAATCCCATAGGAACCACTGCATTCAAAGGCAATGGATGGGTTCAAGCTGCGGCTAACGATGCACGTCAGGTTACCCCACAATTACACGACGTGAATGGCTACCGGGGAATGGAATACTTTACCGACAGCGACCTGAATTTCTACTACTTCATGGCCAGCAATTTCGCTACCTCCGATCGCTGGTTTGCGCCCATCATGAGCCGCACTCAGATTAACCGCGAGTTCCTTCTTGCTGCCACCTCGGGCGGACACGTGTACCCACTCGCGCCCCCGTATAACGCTCTAAGCAATACCACTATTTTCCAGGCGCTGCAGAACGCAGGTATAACGTGGAAGATTTATGTCGATTCCACGGACACCAATTGTTCGGACACCGATTCCAAGTGCCTGCTCGATCATTCGTACATCAACAAGTTCACCTACTATTCGACAATCGTTGGATCGCCCACGTTGTTAGCAAATATCGCGTCCGTCACACAATTAAAAACCGATATGGCGAATGGCAGTCTGCCCCAGGTCGCGCTCATTGAGCCTCCCTCCAATGCCGGACTCGACGAGCATCCCACCGACACCGACACCGCTGGGCCAGTCAACATTCAGCACGGGGCCCAGTTTACCGAAACTTTGATGAACGACCTGATGGCAAGCCCGAACTGGAAAGATTCCGCTCTGATCTTCACTTATGACGAACCAGGTGGTTTTTACGATCACGTTGCGCCGCAACCAGCGACGCCTCCTGACCCGTCAACGTCGTCAACCTACCTGCCGATTGACTTAAACTCTGCCGCCGGCGACATCTGTACCGGCACCGGAGAACTGGGCACGGGTACATGTAATTTCGCATACACCGGGTACCGTGTGCCGCTGATCGTCGTCTCCCCGTTCAGTAAGAAAAACTACGTTTCTCATACGGTGTACGACCACACTGCCATCTTGAAGCTCATCGAAACTCGCTTCGGTCTGTCCCCATTGACCGCTCGCGACGCTGCCCAGGCAGACATGAGCACTGATTTCTTTGACTTCATCAATATGCCGTGGGCCACACCGCCGACGACGCCTACTCAACGTACTGACGGCACGTGCAATTTGGACGCTCCAATTCCATGACCATTCGCTAACCGGCGACGCCATGGCATTCCTGAGCCGCGGAACTTAATAAGTTCCGCGGCTCTTCGCATTACAGAACAGTCGTCGCAGAATGATCGTTGCAATGGGATAATGATCCCGTGAGAATAGTGTGCGCGCTCAGATTGGGATTGTTCTGTGTTCTCTTCGGCGCTTTCTCCTGCCTCGCAGCCACCCGTCATTACTACATCGCAGCCGAAGACATCAGCTGGAACTACGCGCCCAGCGGCCATAATCTGATGAACGGCAATCCCATCAGCAACGTGACGCTCACGTCCGAAATGCTATTGGCGCCAAATGATTTGCAGCGGCCATTCACCGCCACGTGGCAATCGTCGAAACCGATCTCGCCCGGCGAAGAGCCAACTCTTGAAAAGCCCGGCAGCCGTAGCTCGAGCGCGCAAACCGTGATGGGATGGGTCTTCTTCCCCTCTGGCGTGAAGTATCAAGATGGAAGCAGTTGGCACTCAGAGAGCGAAGGCGAATGTTTCGGCACGATATGGCGCGATGAGCAGCATCCCGATATGCCGGCTTTGCCGCCGCGGCAGATCGAGATGAATCCGGATTAACCGCACCGGCAATGCCTAGGTCGAGCCCCTAATAACGCTGGGCGACAAAATAAGAGTCGGTGGCGGGCAGGTTGAGATATCCACCGGGGGTTACCTCCGAGCTGGTCAAATTGAATCCATAAATTCCAAGATCATAATTAAGTGGCATACACCCAAATATGCTGCGCTGACTCGGAAGTATCATCGTAAGCCCTGTAATAAATAAAGTGATCGTTCGCGGAGGGGACGATGGTGGGATAAGTGGATTCTTGCAGCGTGATGGTGCCCACTTGGGTGGCGTAAAGAGCTTGCGGGTCCACATTGTAAGTAGTGAGAGTCGCCCCGTCGATCACATATACGACTTGCACCGCGGACGAGGACTGAGTGGCAAAATTATTTTGCGAGTTAGGATTCTGAGCACATACAACGATCGAAAGGGAAACGATCAGACAAAGGCAAGCTGCGCGCAACATAAGTACCTCCTGCGGGCCGAGGTGAGATGAAACGCAAAGATAAAGAGGTTGCCGACTTCCGCAGGGGTGCTCCAGCCGCGCCTCGCGTCCGCAGGGTGCCCCGCTCAGTTATTTGTAGAGCCCCTTCCCTCCCTTACAATAAGAAGATAGATGAAACGCATCGCCATTCTAGGTTCGACGGGATCCATCGGCCGCAGCACTCTGAGTGTGGTTGAGAGTTATCCAGAGCGCTTTCAGATCGCAACTCTAGCCGCTGGCAACAATGCCGATCTTGCCTTCGAGCAAGCCGTTCGCTGGAAGCCGCGAGTAATCTCGCTGGCGACAGAGCTAAGTTCGGAAATGCTGCGCACCAAACTCCGCGGCGCTGGACTCGCAGAGATCGAAGTGGTGCACGGCGCGGCGGGCACGGTGCGAGTGGCAACCCACGCCGACGTGGATTTCGTGGTGAGCGCTATCGTCGGAGTTTCCGGCCTGGAGGCAACCTACGAAGCCGTGCGCGCAGGCAAGACCGTCGGCCTGGCGAATAAAGAATGCATGGTGGTTGCGGGCGAGTTAATCACCGCCGAGGCGCGGAAACAAGGCAAGCCCCTCTTGCCGATCGACAGCGAGCATAACGCCATCCATCAATGCCTGCGCGGCGGGCGCATGGACGCCGAGGCCAACGAGGTCGAGCGCATCTGGCTGACAGCCTCCGGCGGGCCGTTTCTGCACACACCTAAGTCGGAGTTTGGATCAATTACGGTGCAGCAGGCACTGAATCATCCCACCTGGAAGATGGGAAAGAGAATCACCATCGACTCGGCTACTTTGATGAACAAGGGTTTCGAGGTTATCGAGGCCTGCCGGTTGTTCAATGTTCCGCCCGATCGCGTGCAAGTCATCGTGCATCCGCAATCGACCATCCATTCTCTGGTGGAATTTGTCGATGGCAGCATTCTTGCCCAAATTTCGGTGACGGACATGCGACTGCCCATCCTCTATGCGCTGACCTACCCGGAACGCATTCCTTCGGATCTGCGGTTCTCCCTGAGTGACCTAAGGCATCTCGATTTTTACCCCCCGGATATGGCTAAATTCCCTTGTCTGGAGTTGGCCTATGAAGCCGCCCGGACCGGAGGAGCGCAGACCATCGCGTTGAACGCCGCCGATGAGGTCGTGGTAGGGGCGTTTCTCGAGGAGCAGATCGGATTCGAGGACATCCCTAAAATTATCAAGGAAGTAATGGCTGCAACGCCAGCGGCCCATTTGGAATCTATACAAGAGGTACTTCGTGCGGACACTGAGGCACGCCTTTTGGCAAGAGAAATCGTAAAGCAGCGTAGTCGAAAGGGATTGCCCATCAGGGCCATTTCGTAATCGGAATTAGGGAGTAATCTAAGTAATATGCCCCAGCTTTTATCCATCCTTCACACCATCTTTGACATGGGAATTGTGCTCGGGTTCATGATCCTTATTCATGAATTCGGGCATTACGCTGCCGCCAAGTATTTTGGGGTGCGAGTGGAAGTGTTTTCTATCGGCTTCGGCAAGCGTCTCCTCGGCTTTACGCGGGGCGAAACCGACTATCGCATTAGCGCCATTCCGCTCGGCGGTTACGTCAAAATGTCGGGCGAAAACCCAATGGATAAGCACTCGGACGATCCCGGCGAGTTTTTGAATCACCCCCGCTGGCAGCGCTTCGTCGTAGCCATTGCCGGGCCGGCGATGAACATTATGCTGGCCGTCGCCTTGTTGACGGGCGTCTACATGGTGCATTACGAATATCCCGCGGTGCTGGATGAGCCCGCGGTCGTGGGATGGGTGAATGCCAATACTCCTGCGGAGAAGGCCGGGATTCAGAAGGGTGACCGAATCGTTCAGGTCGATGACATCCAGAATCCAAACTGGGAGCAGGTCGACGTTAAGGATGCGCTGAGCCCGAATCAGCCGCTAAAATTCAGCATCCTGCGCGACGGCAAAATTAGCGAGAAGACACTCACGCCCGAGCCCTTCGGTCCGAACCAATATGGCTCGATGGGTTGGGTGCCGCAAGAACCCAGCGTCATTTTGACTACCGTTGAACCGGGAATGCCCGCGGATAAGGCTGGTCTCAAAATTGGAGATCAGATACTTACCGCAAACGGGCAGGAGATTCCCGCTCTGGAAGCACTCGTGCAGTTGTTGAATCGCACCAAGGATCAACCGCTGGAGCTGATCGTCCTCCGCAATGGCCAGAAAAAGAACTTTACGGTGAAGCCGACACTCGCTCCCGGAGGTGCGTCCCAGGAAGTTCGCTACAGGATCGGCATCGCCAGCATTCCGACGAAAGTAGTGAAGCTCAATTTTGCGGATGCGCTGAAGCGGTCTTTATCTGACAACAAGAAAAGTTCATTTCTCATCCTCGAATTATTGCGAAAGATGGCGGAACGCAAAGTATCCATGAAGCAGGTTGACGGGCCTATCGGCATCGGCAGCGCAGTAGGCGCGGCCGCGCGTGAAGATGGCTGGAGTCCTCTGCTGCTGATCACCGCGGCCATCAGCTTGAATCTCGGCATCATGAACCTGCTGCCTATTCCGATTCTCGATGGCGGAGTAATCCTGCTGCTCTTCATCGAGAGCCTGATGCAGAAAGAAATTAGCCTGCCGATCAAAGAACGCATCTACCAGGCCGCTTTCGTCTTTCTGGTGCTGTTCGCCGTGATGGTAATTTACAACGACTTGGTCAAAACTCTTCCGGGTCTAACGAGGATGCCGTAATCAAGATCGTGTGGCGCGGACACGTGCATTCGATCAAATCAAATCTGTCAGCGGGAAGCAGCTCTCGATGGAGAATTGCTACCGATCACTGCACGGCAGATAAGACTGCCACTCCAAATCGAACAAGACTCACTGACTTTTTTACTCCTCCAGCGAGAACATCCGCCATCGAAACCGGCAAAACAACTGTCTGTGCGTCGTTGGCAAAATTAACAATCACGTAAACCACCTTATTGGTTCCATACCTCGGATAGACCTCGACACCCTGCGGAACACTCGCCAACGCGGATTTAACTCCGCTAATGTCCAACATCCACTCGCCGGCGGCTTCCATTCCCTCCTCATCGAACCAGGCGCCGATGTAGGTGATTCTTCCCCTTCCCACTTTGCGCGTAATGGCGACGGGTTGTCCATCCAGCCAGCCATTGCTCTTGCCATAGCGCGCCAGAACCTCTACATCATCCTCCTTCGCACTCAGCAGTTCCGCCCACAGTTTGCCTTGCATTGCTTGAGATTTCGCTGAGCCGAAGTTTCCCTCGATCGGAATCGAGTCGGTCAGTGCGTAGTACTGCTCCACGCGGCCTCCCAGCAAATTCACCAGCGGTCCGGGCTGCCGCTCGGGCTGCAGACCATTGTTCTCATCTTTCATTCCTGACCGCTGCCCCAACACCAAATGCCCACCCTGGCGCACATATTCAATAAGATTTTCGGCAATCGCGTCGGAAATAACATTAAGCCCGGGTGCTACTACCAGTTTGTAACTTTCCAGCCGTGCCGTCGGAGGCACAATGTCGATCGATTGCGAAATCCTCCGCAACGGCTTGTAGTAGCTCAGCAATTCGTCGATCGGATCGTAGTTGCGATTGTGTTTCTGATACATAATCGCCCAACGGCTGTCGTAGGAATGCAAGATTGCCACGTCCGACCGCGGCGAGGTGCCCGCCAGCGCGGGGCCGGCGCGGGCGAACTCCTGCCCAATCTGCTGGACCTCCGAATAAAGCGGGACCGGACTTCCATCGGCTCCAACTAACGTTCCGTGGTACTCCTCTTGCCCATTCAGAGCGCTTCTCCATTGCCAGTAACTGACCGCGTCCGCTCCATGCCCAATATCGTGCCAAGCCATGGCCCGCACTTCGCCCTTGTCGAGAGAGTTGTTGATTGGAGCCCAGTTCACAAAACCGGGCTGTGTCTCCATTACCCAGAAATTCTTCTGCTTCAATCCCCGCGTCAAATCGTGCGCCGCGCCATTGCGCACCGGATCAAGATGCCCTTGGCCAACGTAGTCATCCCATGCGGCTATATCCAAGTCCTGGGCCACGGTGTAATGGTCATAACCCTCGAACCATCCCATCATGTTAGTGGTGATGAATTGCCGGGGATCGGCATTCGCTCGAATGACTTCAAGCTGATTTTTTTGGTATGACCGCCATGTATCGCTGACAAAGCGCTTCCAGTTCAGCAGAATTCCGGGATTGCCATATTCATCCTGTATGGGAATCTGATCCCAACTGAAGTACGTTTCGCTCCAATACGGGGTGGTCCAGGCGCTATTCAACTTTTCGAGCGTTCCATATCGCGCCTTCAACCATTGCTGAAATTGCTTACGCGTATTCGCGTCAAACGAAGCTTCGGTATATTCGTTGTCGATTTGCCAGCCGATGACGACTGGGTTGTGTCCGAAGCGCTTCGCCATCCTTTCCGCGATTCCGCGCGCCAGTTCGCGGTATTTCAAATTCGCAAAGTTGAATTGCTCGCGGTTGCCGTGTTCCGCCAGCTTGCCTTCACGATTAACGCGCAATGTCTCCGGATATTTTTCCGTCAGCCACGCCGGTGGCCCCGCAGTAGGAGTTCCGAGCACGACCCACATGCCGTGCTTCCCTGCGGCCGCTACCGCACGGTCAAGCCAGTCGAAATCGTAGTGGCCTTCGCTCGGCTCGATTCGGCTCCAGGCAAATTCGCCCATGTGCACCATTCGTATTCCAGCGTTTTCCATGAGGCTGAGATCCGCCTCCCATCGCGCTTCCGGCCACTGTTCTGGATACCATGACGTCCCCAATAAGATGGGTGGCACTGGGGCATTCTGGGCCGAAAGCGGAGTGACGAGAAATACTCCGGCGATGGCAACAAGAAAGACAGGATAGAGCCGGAACAGCGGCGCGCTTCTAGACAGCCAATGATTTCTCATAAGGGTGGGCATGGCCGACCTCCATATCCAATTCCAATA
The DNA here is from genome assembly GCA_003135495.1 of Acidobacteriaceae bacterium. Lineage (GTDB taxonomy): Bacteria > Acidobacteriota > Terriglobia > Terriglobales > Acidobacteriaceae > Acidiflorens. Next base: position 14,950 of record PLBX01000275.1, read on the forward strand.
TTCGCGGCATTTTACTCCACTCTGGAACTGCGGCTTGCGTAACCCTCCCGTTATCGCACTTTTCCCCTCCCTGGTTTAAAATAGATACTAAACATGGCACAAATTCAGCGTAGGAAAACCTTTAACGCCAGCATTGCGGGCGTGCGCGTGGGTAGCAATGCACCAGTTATGGTGCAGTCTATGACCAACACCGATACGGCGGATATTCCCGGCACCATTAAGCAGGTTGCCGCTCTGGCCCGGGCCGGTAGCGAGGTCGTTCGCGTGACCGTCAACAATGACGACGCCGCCAAGGCGATCGCGCCCATCGTTGAAGGACTTGAAAAAATGGGCGTCCGCGTGCCTATCGTCGGCGACTTCCATTACAACGGACATCTCCTGCTCACAAAATACCCCGGCTGCGCCGAGGGTCTGGCGAAGTACCGCATCAATCCCGGCAACTCGAGCATTGGACGCAAGGGAGACGATAACTTCCGCACCATGATCGAGGTTGCTGTGAAGCACCAGAAGCCGGTACGCATCGGCGTGAACTGGGGATCGCTGGACCAAACCCTACTGACCAGGATGATGGATGAAAATTCGCGCCTGCCCGAGCCGAAAGACGCGCGCGAAGTCACGATGGAAGCGATTGTAGTCAGCGCACTCACCTCGGCGAAGCTAGCCGAGCAATTTGGACTGCGCCCCGACCAGATTATCCTCAGCGCAAAAGTCAGTGGCGTCCAGGACTTGATCGACGTCTATCGCATTCTCGCATCGCGTTGTGAATATCCACTGCATCTGGGACTGACCGAAGCCGGGATGGGCGCGAAAGGCATCGTGGCCTCAAGCGCGGCAATGTCAGTGCTGCTGCAGGAAGGTATTGGCGACACCATTCGTGTCTCCCTTACTCCCGCGCCCGGAGGCGATCGCACCGAGGAAGTTCGCGTGGCGCAGCAAATTCTTCAGTCGCTCGGCATTCGCAGCTTCACGCCGCAAGTTACCGCGTGCCCCGGATGCGGACGTACCACCAGTACCTTCTTCCAGGAAATGGCGGAACAAATTCAGACTTATCTGCGTGAGCAGATGCCCGTCTGGAAGAAAAGCCACACCGGAGTGGAAGAAATGAAAGTGGCTGTAATGGGCTGCGTGGTCAATGGCCCCGGCGAATCGAAACACGCAAGCCTGGGAATTTCTCTGCCCGGCACCGCCGAAGAACCAAAGGCTCCCGTCTACGTAGACGGCCGCCTCTTCACCACGCTAAAGGGCGACAAGATCGTCGCGGAGTTCATCCAGATTCTGGACGATTATGTTGAGTCCCACTACGCCTCGCGAGAGAAGGAAGTAGTGGGCGCGCAAGGCTAAGTCCGCGTTCATTCTGCCGAAAATAACCCTCTAACAGAAGGATTAAAGTTGAGCTGTCAACGTGACGATCCGCGCTTGTGGATCGGCGGCCCGTGCTTCTAATCACGAGGCTTTGCTAGAAGTGAACTTTCCCGTCAACTTCACTGTCCAGTGCCAACCTTTGCGGCGAAAGCTTTGCGCTCTTCTGCTTTCTGGGGAGGGACCGTCTGTCCGGCAGGGGCGTCGGAGGGGCGGAATGTTCGCCGCAGGTAAGAAAACAAACGCATCCAGTGTGAGACCCATTCCCGTTCCAGTTGGCACTTCCCGCATGCTATCCATTTCCTTGAGCACGGCCCGCAGTCGAGCGGCTCCTCGCAGATCGATGTGGCCACGACTCGGCTGAACGAGATCGCACACGAGATCAACTCTCTATCGAGGAGCAGGCTTCTGGAACTGGTACTCAGCCACTCCCTTGGCCGCATCTTCGAATTTGGCTATTTCCTTTCCGTCCATGCCGGGCGCGTTGGCCGCCGACTGCAGCCCAGTCTGGAGGTTGCTCAGGTCGGATCTTATGGTTTTCGTGACGGCGTCAATTTTGTCCGCCGGGAAATTCGCGCCCATCATCGCCAGCAGCTTGTAAGTGCTTGCCTGAACACCGGCTAGGCTGCGGTCCGCAACCGCCGCAGTCTTCATGGCAGGAATCCGCTCCTTATAAATCGACTGGAGAGACGAACGCTGCTGATGGATACCTACGTACGCCGCGAGTGCGGAAGCCAGCATCAGCGCGGCAGCTAGCGCCGGCGTTAGCAGAAGTTTCTTTCGCATCGACAGCGCGTTCAAGACGGTCATAAGCCCTTGCCTAGCGCGTGCCTTACAGTAATAACTTTCGGTCGTCTTTAATGCTTTAGCACCATGCCAGACCAGGAGCAATACTTAAGTGCGCGGCAAACAGCACAACAGTAACGTAGGGGCGTGGGATGGAGGTCTCTTCACCACCCTAAAGGGCGATAAGATCGTCCCCGAGTTCATCAAGATTTTGGACGATTACATCGATTCGCACTACCCCTCGAGACACGGTGGAAGAAGTCGGCGCGGCGTCTAAGGTGGGGGCCAGCCTCCGCCAGTCGTTGCGGCTCTAAAACTAACTTTCGAGTGTCTTCTATACCGAACGTGTCTTCTACACCGAGTAAGACACGTTGCCATTATCGTTATTCACGCTAGAGACAGCGCTTTTCTCGGGCGTTGTCGTGTTCGCCGACTGACTCCCGCGCCGCATGGCCACGATGCCGGTGCGCACCATCTCTAAAATTCCATAGGGACGCAGCAATTCGAGCAGCCCGTCAATCTTATCTTCCGCGCCGGTAATTTCTATGGTCAACGATTCCGGGGCGACATCGACCACCCGCGCGCGAAACACGTTGGCGAGTTCCAGAACGTGCGAGCGGGTTTCGTGACTCGCAGCCACCCGAATCATGGCCAAGTCGCGGACAATAGCCGGCTGATTGGTAATGTTTTCGACGAGCAGCACATTCACCAGCTTGTAGAGGTTCGCTTCGATGCGGCGCGCCTGGTCACGATCGGCGTCAACCGTAATGGTCATACGCGAAACTTCCGGCTTTTCCGTGCGTCCAACCGTAAGCGAATCGATATTGAAAGCGCGGCGGCGAAATAACGAAGCCACGCGCGTAAGCACGCCCGGCTTATTTTCGACGTACACCATGAAAGTATTCAGCATATTTGTATTCGTCTTCTAGTGCGATGATGCTGGGCCGCGAGCTTCGGGCTGCGCGCGACCCCCTTGAAGCCTTAACTTGTTGCCCGAAGCTCAAAGCTCGCGGCTCGAAGCGCACGCCCTACTCGTCCTCCGCCGTCTCCACAATCGGGCTCGGTCGCCGGATCATGTCATGCAGCGCCGCTCCCGCCGCCACCATCGGATAGACCGTGTCTTCCTGTTCCACCTTAAAATTAATCAACACCGGTCCATCATGGCGCTGCGCCGATTGCACTGCGGGCACCACCTCCGACCGTTCCGAAATGGTCATGCTGTGAATTCCATACGCATCCGCCAACCGCGCAAAATCCGGATTCAGCAATGGCGTCGCCGCATAGTTCCGGTCGTAGAAAAATTCCTGCCACTGCCGCACCATGCCGAGAAATCCATTGTTGATGATCGCAATGTTGATCTTCAGATTCTCCTGCACAATCGTCGCCAGTTCGCACATCGTCATCTGAAATCCGCCATCACCGACCACCACCCAAACTTCCGACTCAGGGCAAGCCACCTTAGCCCCAATAGCCGCCGGCAGCGCAAAGCCCATCGTGCCTAATCCGCCGGAAGTAATCAGAGTTCGCGGATGCTCGTGCTTGTAATACTGCGCCTCCCACATCTGGTGCTGGCCGACATCGGTCACGACAATCGTTTT